>JAQCFD010000305.1 GCA_027618305.1 Pseudomonadota bacterium | reverse complement strand
CCGCTTCGCGGCGCGTGAGAAAATCGTCGCCGAGATGGAGGCCCGCGGGCTGGTGGCGGAGATCGAGGCCAACCGGCACATGGTGCCGTTCGGTGACCGGTCGGACGTGGTGATCGAGCCCTGGCTGACCGACCAGTGGTACGTGGATGCCGAGACCCTCGCGAAGCCGGCCATCGCCGCCGTGGAAAAGGGCGACACGAAATTCGTGCCGGAGAACTGGTCCAAGACCTATTTCGAGTGGCTGCGGAATATTCAACCCTGGTGCATCTCGCGACAGCTCTGGTGGGGGCATCAGATTCCCGCCTGGTACGGGCCCGACGACGAGATTTTCGTGGCCGAGAACGAAGAGGCCGCGTTGGCTTCCGCCGAGGCCCATTACGGCAAGGTGGTGGAGCTGACGCGCGACCCCGACGTACTCGACACCTGGTTCTCGTCGGCGCTCTGGCCGTTCTCGACACTTGGTTGGCCCGAAGAGACCGCCGAGGTTAAGCGCTATTACCCGACGAGCGTCCTGATCACCGGCTTCGACATCATCTTCTTCTGGGTCGCCCGGATGATGATGATGGGGTTGCACTTCATGGACGAGATTCCGTTCCACGACGTGTACATCCATGCGCTGGTCCGGGACGAGAAGGGCGCGAAGATGTCCAAGTCCAAGGGCAACGTCATGGACCCGCTCGACATCATCGACGAATACGGCGCCGACGCCCTGCGCTTCACGTTGACCGCGATGGCAGCCATGGGCCGCGACATCAAGCTCGCCACCTCGCGTGTGCAGGGCTACCGGAACTTCGGGACGAAGCTCTGGAATGCCGCGCGGTTCTGCCAGATGAACGAGTGTGACGCACCGGGGCCGGACTTCGACCCGGCGAAGGTCGAATTGACCCTCAACAAATGGATTGTCGGCGGCGTGGCCGAGACGACGGCCACCGTGTCACAGGCGCTGGAAGAGTACAGATTCGATCAGGCGGCCGGCGCGATCTACCAGTTCACCTGGCATACCTTCTGCGACTGGTATGTGGAGTTCGCCAAACCCGTCTTCCAGGGCGATGACGAGGCGGCCAAGGCCGAGACACGCGCCGTGGCCGGCTGGACCCTGCAACAGATTCTACGGATATTGCATCCGTTCATGCCCTTCATCACCGAAGAGCTCTGGCAGCATTTCGGCGAGGAAGAGGGCATGCTGATCCACGCCGCCTGGCCGGCGAACGATATTGCACCGGTCGATGAAGGCGCCAAGGCCGAGCTCGACTGGGCGGTCGAGTTCATCACCGAGGTCCGTACCGTGCGCAACGAAGTGAACGTGCCCGCGGGCGCGAAGATCCCCGCGATCCTGCGCGATGCCTCCGACGAGACACAGGCCCGCCTGGGGCGTCATCGCGATCAGATTTTGCGTCTCGCGCGCCTGGAAGACGTCGATGTCGGGGCCGATCTGCCGGAAGGCGCGGTCCAGATCGTGCTGGGCGAGGCAACCCTGGCGTTACCTCTGGCCGATGTCATCGACCTGGGCGCCGAGCGCGACCGCCTGGCCAAGGAGATCGCCAAGCTCGACAAGGACATCGCCGGCATCGACAAGAAGCTCGCCAACGAGAAGTTCCTGGCCAACGCGCCCGAAGCGGTCGTCGCCGAACAGCATGAGCGCCGCGCGGAGGCCGTGGACGCCAAGGTGAAGCTTGAGGCGGCGCTGGAACGGCTCAAAGTGGCCTAAGTTCACGCAACCCGGGCGGGTCGCAGCCCCGCCCCTACGACCAGGGCCGGATACCATTTCCTGTAGGGGCGGGTTTTAAACCCGCCCACCATCCAATCTGGTCAGGCCGGGCCGCCGCGTTTATGCTCCGCGGCGAACAAACACATATGGGCGCAAAGCCCGCATCAGACGAAGGATACAGGTCATGGACGGCAACACACCCGGCGGCGAATGGGATAAATCGAAACTGCCGAGCCGCCACGTCTCGGTCGGCAACACCTCGGCCCCCCATCGTGCCTTCTATTACGCGATGGGCATGACCGATGAGGAGATCAAGCAGCCCTTCGTGGGCGTCGTGACCACCTGGAACGAGGCGGCGCCGTGCAACATCGCCCTGTCGCGTCAGGCCCAGGCGGCCAAGGCGGGCGTGCGCGAGGCCGGCGGCACGCCGCGCGAGTTCACCACCATCACCGTGACCGACGGCATCGCCATGGGCCATGACGGCATGCGTTCGTCGCTGGTCAGCCGCGAGGTCATCGCGGACTCGACCGAACTGACCGTGCGCGGCCATTCCTATGATGCGCTCGTCGGTCTGGCGGGCTGCGACAAGTCCCTGCCGGGCCTGATGATGGCCATGCTGCGCCTCAACATCCCGTCGGTGTTCATGTATGGCGGGTCAATCCTGCCGGGCAAATTCAAGGGCAAGGACGTCACCATCATCGATGTGTTCGAGGGCGTGGGGGCCAACGCGGCCGGCACCATGTCTGATGAGGACCTGCTCGAGCTCGAATGCGCGGCCTGCCCGTCGGCCGGTGCGTGCGGCGGCCAGTTCACGGCCAACACCATGGCCTGCGTGTCCGAGGCCATCGGCCTGGCGCTGCCCCATTCGGCGGGCGCCCCGGCGGTCTATGAGAACCGCGACGAGTATGCGGTCGCGAGCGGCAAGGCGGTGATGGAACTCATCAAAAACCAGCTGCGGCCCCGCGATATCGCGACCCGCAAGGCGTTCGAGAATGCGGCCGCCATCGTGGCCGCCACCGGCGGTTCGACCAACGCGGGCCTGCATCTGCCGGCCATGGCGGCCGAGGCCGGCATCGAGTTCGACCTGATGGATGTCTGCGAGATCTTCCGCAAGACCCCCTACATCGCCGACCTCAAGCCGGGCGGCAAATATGTCGCCAAGGATATGTATGATGTCGGCGGCGTCGGCATCGTCATCAAAGAGCTTCTCGACGGCGGCTACATGCATGGCGACTGCATGACCGTGACGGGGAAGACCCTGGGTGAGAATTACGGCGGCGTGGAGTTCCCGACCGGCCAGGACGTGGTGCGCAAGATCGACAACCCGATCTCGGAAACCGGCGGCGTGGTCGGCCTCATGGGCAACCTGGCGCCCCAGGGGGCGATCGTGAAGATCGCGGGCCTGCAGAAGATCCAGTTCACGGGCCCGGCGCGCGTGTTCGAGCGCGAGGAAGACTGCCTGCAGGCCGTGCTCGACCGGAAGTATGAGGAAGGCGATGTGCTGGTCATCCGCAACGAGGGGCCGAAGGGTGGCCCCGGCATGCGCGAGATGCTGTCCACCACGGGCGCGCTCTACGGCCAGGGCATGGGCGACAAGGTGGCGCTGATTACCGACGGTCGCTTCTCCGGCGGCACGCGCGGCTTCTGCATCGGC
>JAQCFD010000017.1 GCA_027618305.1 Pseudomonadota bacterium | reverse complement strand
AGGTGAAGCCGTGGGCTAGCGGTCGTCATTGCTCGGCGGCGGCGGGCCTTCGAAACCGCGAAGCCTGTTCGCCGCGCCTTCCAGGGGCGCGTCATAGCAATCCGGAGTGCCGATCGTGTCATAGCAGTACAGCGGAACCACAGGCACTGGCTCGGCATCTTCCAGCCAACCCGCCGAGAGCACCTGATCGAAGTCCGGTAAATACTCGCGCCATGGATTCTCGCACGCAGCCAGCAGCAATGCCGCGCCCAGCGCCGCCCCTACCCGCCATCTGTTGCCTTTGAATTCCATGGACTCAACCTCGGTGGAGCTTGAGCCTAGCAGCCGCGGGTTAAGAGAGGATTTACCCGCCTTCGACGCAAAGGTGCCGCTCTCAGGCGTTGACGTCGATCACGGTCCGGCCGCGCACGTCGCCGGCCAGGATCGCTTTGGCAAGCGCGGGCACCGCGCCGAGTGGGGCCACGCTGGTCATCGCATCCAGCTTGTCGAGGGGCAGATCCGCGGCGATCCGCTGCCAGATGCGCATCCGGTGTTCGGTTGGCTGCATCACGGAATCGATGCCCAGGATGTTCACCCCGCGCAACAGGAACGGCAGCACCGTCGTCTCAAGCGCGTTGCCGCCTGCCAGCCCGCAGGCCGCGACCGAGCCGCCATATTTCATTTGTGCCAGCACCGTCGCGAGGGTCTTGCCCGCGACGGCATCGACGCAGCCCGCCCAGCGTTCGCGTTCGAGAGGCCGGGACTCGGCCTCGGACAATTCCGCCCGGTCGATCACCTCCGACGCGCCCAGTTCCTTGAGATAGCCCTCGAGTTCCCGGCGCCCCGATGACGTCACGACCGTGTAGCCCAGCTTCGCCAGGATCGCGATCGCGACACTCCCGACACCGCCCGCACCGCCGGTGACCAGCACCTCGCCGCGATCGGGCGTGAGGCCGTGAGCTTCCAGCGCGTCGACGCACAACATGGAGGTGAATCCGGCCGTGCCGACCGCCATGGCCTGCTGCGTCGTCAGGCCGTCCGGCAGCGGCACCAGCCAGTCCGCCTTGACCCGCGCCTTCTGCGCCAGCCCGCCCCAGTGGACCTCGCCCACGCGCCAGCCGGTCAACACGACCTTGTCGCCGGGTGCGAAGGCGGGGTTGTCGGACTGCTCGACCGTCCCGGCAAAATCGATGCCCGGCACATGGGGAAATTCCCGCACCAGGCGACCGATATTGCCGTTCACGACGAGCCCGTCCTTGTAGTTGATCGTCGAATATTCGACCGCCACCGTGACGTCGCCGTCCGGCAGGGCATCGACGCCCACATCCGTGACGGATGCCGACGCCTTGTCGTCGTCGCCCTGTTCGAGCAGGACGGCCTTGAACGTTTCGCTCATGTCATCCGATCCGAGAGGCCACAGCTCTAACGTAGCGGCTCGAGGATCGAGACGTAGCTCGACACGGCCGACCCGCCCATGTTGAACACAGCGCCCAGCTTCGGGCTGTCGAGCTGCAGATCGCCCGCCCTACCCGTGAGCTGCATCGACGCGATGGCATGCATCGACAATCCGGTCGCGCCCAGCGGATGCCCCTTGGACTTCAGTCCGCCCGAGCGATTGACCGGCAGCTTGCCGTCGGCATAGACCCAGCCTTCCTTGATCGCGGTCTCGCCCTGGCCCTTTTCGGTCAGACCCATCGCCTCGTAGGACAACAGTTCCGCCGTGGTGAAACAGTCGTGCACTTCGGCAAAGCCCAGATCCGCGACCGAGACGCCGGCCTCGGCGAAGGCCCGGGAAAAGGCCTCGGCCGGCCCCTCGAAGTCGATCACGGTCCGACGCGACATCGGCAGAAAATCCTGCACATGCTGGGCCGCGCGGAAATAGACCGCCTTGTCCATCTTCAGCGCCGTATCGACATCGGTCAGAACGATGGCCGCCGCACCATCCGACACCAGCGAACAATCCGTGCGCTTGAGTGCACCGGCGACGATCGGATTTTTCTCGGACACGTTCCGGCAGAAATCGTAGCCGAGGTCCTTCTGCATCTGCGCATAGGGATTGTCGCAACCATTCTTGTGGTTCTTCGCCGCGATCATCGCGAGCGCGTCGGACTTGTCGCCATATTTCTGGAAATAGGCATCGGTGATCTGTGCGAACACCTCGGCGAAGCTCGAGGCCGATTCTTCACGCAGGTAGGACGCCTTGGAGAGAATACCGCCGAGCACCTCGCCGCTGACATCGGTCATCTTCTCGACCCCGACACACAGAACGATGCGGCCGCGCTTGGCGGCGATGTGATTGAGGCCCTGATAGATGGCCGCCGATCCGGTCGCACAGGCATTCTCGACATGGGTCGAGGGCTTGAAGCGCAGATCCTCATGGGCCTGCAGCACCAGCGAGGCCGGAAACTCCTGGTTCACGAAACCGCCGCCGAAAGTTCCCAGATAGATCGCATCCACATCCTTCGGCTCCACACCGGCATCGCGCATCGCGCCCGTGGCCACGGCAACAATCATGTCCTCGATGTCGTCGTCGACGCGTTTTCCGAATTTCAGATGATCCCAACCAACAATACATGCGGTCATAGTCGTTACTCCCCGGTTTCGATGGACGCCCATGGGTCGCGGCGTCTTGGTTCAGTGTATCGGACGATTTCAGCGCCTGAAGCATTAGGTGCAGTGCACAATATCGGTGGAAAATATAAGCCCGCAAATCACAGAAGTCAGCCAAAAGACGGACAAGATGCCCAACCAATGAGCAACGGATTGAATTGGTTGCTAAAATTCAGCGGCCCCAGGCACTCGGCCATGGGGCGGCTCTGCACAATGGCGCCCCGCCCCGCGATCAGGCGGCGCGACGCCCGACCTCCAGCGCATCGCGGACATTTTCGCTGTCCCGGATACCGAGCATGTGGTGCGCGTGCCACAGCGCATAAAACAGCAAAACCCAGGCGGCAAAACCCTGGCGCTTGCCCTTCTTGGCAAAGAGTGATTCCACCGCGCGCGGGTCACAAACTTCTAGAATTCCAGGCTGTTGTGCGACGAGCGGGCCGATCTCGAGGGCACGCGCTTCAATCCACTCGGCGACCGGCACACTGAAACCCCGTTTGCGTTCAAACGGACGCGCTTCGGGCAGCGCACCGTCGAGCCATTTCCGCAAGATCCACTTGCCCATGCCATCCCGCACCTTGAGCTGGTCCGGCATCCGAAAGGCAACCGCCGCGACCTCCGGATCCAGGAACGGCGTTCGCCCCTCCACGCCGTGTGACATCAGGCAGCGATCGACCTTGATCAACAAATCGTTCGGCAGCCAATCCGCGCAATCCGCGGCCTGCGCCGACTGCAAGCGGCTGTAGGTCCCGGTGTCGGCGGTCTGTTCCGCCGCGGCAATCCCATCGCGCCAGCCGGTGGGTGGATTGCGCAACACGCCCAGGCCGTCGAAGACGCCGCGCGCGCGCATGCCGCGCCCGCCGCGCCACCAGGGCCGCATCGCACTGCGGTAGCGGCCGTATCCGGCGAACAGCTCGTCACCGCCTTCACCGGTCAGAACAACCTTCAACCCGGCCGCCTTGACGGCCTGTGCGAGGAAGTATGTCGGAACCATCGCATAGTCCGCGGTCGGGTCGTCCATCGCGGCGGCGATCGTGGGCAGGTCATGCCAGAACATGTCGGCATCGATCGTCAACTCGGTCATTTCCGCGCCGGTGATCCGCGCCAGTTCACGCGCATGCGCGCGCTCGTCGGGAACGGATGTGCCCACGAACCCTGCGGTGAACGCCTGAACCGGCTGGCTGTTGAGATCCGACATCAGGGACAGGAGCGCGGAACTGTCGACCCCGCCGGAGAGGAACATCCCATAGGGAACATCGGAACGCTGATGCACTTCGACACTATTGCGCAACGCCGTGTCGAGCAGCTCCAGCGCGGTCTCCTCGGACCAGTCCGCCGCGCCCCCCGACGGCAGAACGGACCGCCGCCGGCGGGCGACCACGCGGCCGTCGCGCACGACAACCGATTCCCCCGGCAGCACGCGCGTGATCGTGTCAAACACCGTCTCGGCACCGGTCGTGAACTGAAGCTGGAGCAATTCGGCGAGCGCGGTCGGATTGACCCGGGGGGCAACCATCCCGGACGCGATCAGCGCCTGCGGTTCCGACGCGAACGCAAAGCCATGATCCGTCTGGGCGTAGTAAAGCGGCTTGATCCCGAACGGGTCGCGCGCCAGCACCAGCTGGCCTTCGATCGGATCATACAGCGCGATGGCATACATGCCCCGGAGGTGCTCAACGAAATCGAGGCCGTATTTCCGATACAGATGCAGCGGCGGCTCACAATCGGATTGGGTCGAGAACGCCTCACCCTCCATCTGCCCGCGCAGTTCCACATAATTGTAGATCTCGCCATTCGCGACCAGGACCGCCCCGCCCGGCTCGTAGAGCGGCTGGTTGCCGGTCTCCAGATCGATGATGGCGAGCCGGGTCTGACCCAGTGCGACATTCCGCGCCGTATAGGCGCCGTCGCCGTCCGGCCCGCGGTGCCGCAGGGCATCGACCAATCGTTGCAGCACGCCCGCATCTGCGGTCGCGCCGTCGGCTCCCATAACACCTGCGATTCCACACATCGTCAGATAACCCGCTCGAAGAAGCTCTGATACTGCGCGACGACAGTCCCCTCCGTGTAGCCTGCTTCGAAGCGCCGGCGACCCTCGACGGCCAGGCGCACGGCATTTGCAGGATCGGCAATGAGCGCGCGGATGCCCGCAGCGAGCCCATCCGGGTCATCCACGGGCACAAGAAGGCCGGCGGCATCATCGCCGATCAGGCTGACAGGCCCGGCCGCCGCAGCGGCCACGACCGGCTTTTCGGCCGCCCAGGCTTCCAGGACGATATTGCCCAGCGGTTCATGGCGTGACGGGCAGACAAAAACATCGCACGCCTGCATCAAGGCATCGGAATCGTCGCGCCACCCAAGAAACCGCACGCGATCATTCACGCCCAGTTCGACCGCGAGTTTCGACAGGTTGGCGGCTTCGGGGCCTTCACCGGCGATCCAAAGCCATGCGTCGGGAAGCTTCACGAGCGCGCGCAGCAGAACATCGAAGGCCTTGTTCTCATGCAACCGCCCCATCGCCAACAACAGCGGCGCATCCAGCGGTGTGTCGAATCCGATCCGCGATATCGCGGGCCGTTGCGGCGGGTTTACGAAATTCGGCAAATAGACGATCCGGTCCCGGTCAAAGCCCTGTGCGGCAATATGCGCGACGATGTCTTCGGTGTTGCCGATCAGGTAATCGCAATGCCGGTAATATTTGAGATCATAATATCCCCCGAGCCGCGCGATCAGTTTATAGCCTTTCGGCCGCTCCGATCTGGGTGTTGCCCAGCTTGCACGGCTCATCCAGCTGAGGACGATATCGGGTTTGTAGCGATCGATTTCACGCTGCAATGCGGGCCGCGTGCGGAAATCCATGCGCCCGCCGAAGGGCAACTCCACGGGCTCGACCCCGCCAGCACGAAGCGCGCGCGCGCGTGCCGAATCCCGGCGGATAATCACCCGCTGTTCGATATCGGTACCCGCAAACGCAATCGCCAGCCGGACGAAAAATTCCTCTGCGCCACCCACTTCTGCGCCCGCCATGGCCTGGAGAAGTCGCAAGGTTATTCGTCCTCCAGATGGGCTTTAAGGTAGCTGAGGATCGGATACAGGCTCGCCATCAACGCAATCAAAAATCCGTACTGGCCTTCACGGTAACCGCGCCGCGCCACATAGCATTTCCAGAAGCGCGAGAATATCCGCCGCAAATTATGTCCGAAACTGCCGATATCGCCGGATTCGCGCAAATCACGCGCGCGCGCGCTCGTGTAACGATCGAGCCGATGGATCATGTCCGAAATATTGCGGTCGACATAGTGGACCATCGGGGCGGTCAAGCGCCCCGGAGTGCCCTTGAGAACCAGGGCGGGATGGATGCGTTGGTCGCCCCATATCTTCGCCGGGCCGCGCGCGGGATCGTTGGCAAACAGACGCACCGTGGCGCTCACGCCCCAGGCCGCGCCCCAGCCGAATTCGACCAGCCGGTCGCCGATGTAATTGTGAAAGGGGATCAGGAAATGACCATAGGGAGCATCGGCAATGGTCGATCGTATGTCCTGCGCCAGTTCTGGCGTTACCCGTTCATCGGCATCGACTTCGACAATCCAGTCGCCGGTACAGATTTCGATCCCGCGGTTTCTGCGCGCGCCTTCGATCTCCCATGCCCCCGCCTCGATGGTGGCGCCGTGCGCGCGCGCGATCTCTTCTGAACGGTCGCTGCATCTGTCGAGAACAACCACGATTTCGTCGGCGAAGCGCAATGCTTCCAGACAATCGGCGAGCTGGCCTTCTTCATTGTGCGCCACAACCAACGCGGACAAACGCGGCATGTTTTCTTGAACGGTCATTCTCGATCTTCACCCACGCGCCGCCACAAACGCGCGGCCGCTCCGACAACAGTATCGACGGACAGGCTGTCCATCAGCGTTTCCGTCGTCCGGTGATCATAGCCCGCGCCACCGACGAGTTCGGAGTAGGGTTTTTCGGTCGTGACCCATGCTGCCCTCGATCCCCACGGCCCATAACGCTCCGGCCGACTGGGACCGAACAACCCCAGGGTCGGGATACCCGCGGCGGCAGCCATATGCATGAGGCCCGAATCATTTCCCACGAACAATGACGAGCGCAGCAAACAGGCTGAAATTGTCGGCAGATCCTGCGTGCCCACGAGATCGATCCGACGTTCTGCCGGGATGGCATCGAGCACCGGCGCCGCCGCGTCGCGCTCATTTTCGGCGCCCAGCACCGCAATCGCGGCATCCGGCAGGACGGCGTCCGCCTGCGATCCGTCGATCCCCGTCAACCGCTGGAGCGTTTCGACAAATCGCTCTGCCGGCCAGATTTTGCCCGGCCAGTTCGCCGTCGGCGCAATCGCGATAATCGGCCTGTCCGCCGGCAGCAACGCGGCGGCGGCGGCGCGGTGTTTGTCGCCCACCCACAAGTGCGGGATTGGCGGATTCTCGGATAACCCCAACGTGCGCGAGAACGCCACGACCGCATGTTCATCACGCTGGGAACTCGGCGGCGCCACGGCACGGCGCGACGTCATGACCGTCCACGGAATGATCGAACGCCGCACATCCACGACAAGCGACCAGCGGTGGCCGGCCACCTGGCGCCACAGCGAACGCCAATGGCCGGCACGCGGCTGTTTCTGCATGGGGATCAGGCGCTCCAGGCCCGGAAACGCCTCGAACAACGGCGCGGCAGACGCGCCGCAGGCGACGGTAAATCGCGCGTCGGGATAGTTCCTGTTCAGGAAGTTCAGCAGACCGGACGATAGGACGGCGTCGCCAATCCGGTTGGGACCGACATAGAGTATTCGCATAACGTTGAGGCTTATACGCGCGCGCCCGGCTTTGCGCCAATTCTTGCTGAAAAAAGAATGGGCCCGCGCCTTGCCAGACAGGGGCGACGGACCAATTATCTATCCACCCCCAACGAACAATGCCTGGCCGCCGCCAGCCGCGAGACGCGTCCAATGACCACCTGCTTCGTCAAACTGCAACGCGACATCGTCGCGATCAGCGGCACCGACAATCGCACCTTTCTTCAAGGACTGGTGTCCCAGGACATGGGCCGGGTCTCCCCTGTGATGTCGGTCTACAGCGCCTTGCTGACGCCGCAGGGAAAATACCTGCATGACTTTTTCGTCGCCCAGTCCGGCGACAGCTTGCTGGTGGATTGTGAAGCCGGGCGCGGTGCCGACCTCGTTCAGCGCCTGTCGCGGTTCAGACTTCGCGCCGACGTACAACTCGGGCCTCGCGAGGACCTCCGTGTTTTCGCGATTCTGGGCGATGGCGCGATCGAGGCGCTGGGCTTGTCGATGGCGCTTGGCCAGACCCTCCCGATCGCCGGCGGGCTGGCCTTCACCGACCCGCGCACAGCGGCGCTGGGATGTCGTCTGATCGGACCCGGCGATGAAATCCAGACCTGGCTGGCCGCGGCCGGCATCGATGAGATGGATTTCGACACCTACGACGCCTTGCGTATATCCCTCGAGGTTCCCGACGGCTCTCGCGATATGGAGGTCGAGAAGTCCACGCTCCTCGAATCCAATTTCGACGCGCTGAACGGCATCGATTGGGAAAAGGGCTGCTACATGGGACAGGAGCTCACGGCGCGAACCAAGTATCGCGGGCTGACAAAGCGCCGGCTCGCGGCCTTTCAGGCCACCCACGCTGCCCAGATTCCCGGCGAGCCGGTGCGCATGGGGGACCGGAAAGTCGGCGAGATCCGCTCGCGCAGCGGCGACCAAATTCTGGCCTCCGTTCGACTCGACGCCCGGGAATCCGGCACCGAACAACTCACCGCCGCGGGGGAGCCTTTGACCATCAACGCCGGATTGAAGGGCCCATAACATTCCTTTTTGGAACGAATAAAGGAACTAGAAACCTATTACGATCATTATGTGACACCTGTCATGCATTATTTGCATGATGTGTCTATTGATAGATCAATCTTGCTGACACATATATGTGATCAACAATGATCAAACCGAGCGTAGGAGTCACACGATGAGCAACCTGAACAACTTCCAGTCGGACGTGGAAATCCTGCGCATGGCGGAGCAAGAGCGCGGCGAGGTGATGGGCATCTTCTTTCGCTGGCTGTTCGCCAAGCGCGACCACACCACATCACCCGAAAATTCCTCAGACGTTGTCGCTGCTGAATAACGCCCCATCAGGACGTGAAACGAATAAAGCCGCGCCCTTTCGGGCGCGGCTTTTGCATTCGTGAAACTCGAAAAGACGTCTCGGGAGAACCCGAACCGGGCCTAACCCCTGGCCTCGATGCTGGCCTGCGCCGCCGCGAGGCGTGCAATCGGGACGCGATACGGCGAACAGGAAACATAATCCAGGCCCACCCGGTCACAAAATTTGACCGATGCCGGATCACCACCATGCTCACCGCAGATACCAAGTTTGATATCGGGGCGCGTGGCGCGCCCGCGTTCAACGGCAATCGATACCAGTTCGCCAACCCCATCAATATCGATCGAAACGAATGGGTCGACATCGATGATGCCCTGGCGCTCATAGTCGGTCAGAAAACTCGATGCATCGTCGCGGCTGATACCGAACGTCGTCTGGGTCAGGTCATTGGTCCCGAAACTGAAGAACTCGGCTGATTGCGCAATGTCACCGGCGCGCAACGCCGCACGCGGCAGTTCGATCATGGTGCCGACCTGATAGTCGACACGTGTACCCGTTTCCCCGAAGACGGCCTCCGCGACCTGATCTATGGACGCCTTGAGGATATCGATTTCCTTCCGCGTTGCCGCGAGCGGAATCATGATCTCGGGGAGGACTGTCTCGTCGGATTCCTTCGCGACGATAACGGCAGCCTCGAAGATCGCACGGGCCTGCATCTCATAGATTTCCGGATAGGTGATACCGAGACGGCAGCCGCGATGGCCCAGCATCGGGTTCGATTCATGCAGCTGAACCGCCCGGTCGGTCATCGCTTTCGGGTCGCGCCCGGCGGCCAGCGCCACCTCGGCGATTTCTTCTTCCGACTTGGGCAGGAACTCGTGCAATGGCGGATCGAGCAGCCGGATCGTGACCGGCAGGCCCGCCATGATTTTGAAAAGTTCGACGAAATCCTGCCGCTGGAAGGGCAACAGCTCCGCCAGGGCGGCCTTGCGACCCTTCACGTCGTCGGCAAGAATCATCCGGCGCACGGCCACGATCCGCTCGGGATCGAAGAACATGTGCTCGGTGCGGCACAACCCGATGCCTTCGGCGCCAAACTCGCGCGCCGTTCGCGCATCCATCGGCGTTTCCGCATTCGTGCGCACCTTGAGCCGCCGGATCGAGTCCGCCCACGCCATCAGCTTGGCGAAGTCACCGGACATCTCGGGCTCGATCGTCGGCACTTCACCATCGATGATCTCGCCTGTCGCACCGTCGATCGTGATTCGGTCGCCGGCTTTCAGCGTGCGCGGCCCGATGCGAACCTCGGCGTTCTCATAATCCACCGTGATACCGGCCGCGCCCGCAACACAGGGACGGCCCATGCCGCGCGCCACGACGGCGGCGTGGCTGGTCATCCCGCCACGGGCCGTGAGAATGCCGCGGGCCGCATGCATGCCGTGGATGTCTTCCGGGCTGGTCTCGATCCGCACCAGAATGACGTCTTCACCCTTCTGCGCCATGTCTTCGGCGAGGTCCGCGCTGAGGACGATCCGTCCGGATGCGGCGCCCGGCGAAGCCGGCAAGCCCTTGCTCAGGACCTTGCGGGGCGCATCGGGATCGAGCCGCGGATGCAGCAGCTGGTCCAGCTGTCCGGCCTCGACGCGCATGATTGCGTCGGACTGGCTGATCAGCCCGTCATCCACCATCTCCACCGCGATCCGCACAGCCGCGGCCGCGGTCCGTTTTCCCGACCGGGTCTGCAGCATGTAGAGCTTGTTGCTCTGCACGGTGAACTCGATGTCCTGCATGTCCTTGTAGTGCGCCTCGAGTGTCTGGCGCACCTCGTCCAACTGCCCGAAAACTTCGGGCATGACCTCTTCCATGGACGGAAGGTCCGAGCCGTTCCGCTCCTTGCCCGCGATCGTCAGGTGCTGGGGTGTCCGGATTCCGGCCACCACATCCTCGCCCTGGGCGTTGACGAGATACTCGCCATAGAAAATATTCTCACCCGTCGACGGATCGCGCGTGAAGGCGACGCCGGTCGCACAATCATCACCCATATTGCCAAACACCATCGCCTGCACATTCACCGCCGTGCCCCATTCGGCCGGGATGTTCTGCAAACGCCGGTAGGTGATGGCGCGCTGATTCATCCACGAGCCGAAGACGGCCCCGATCGCACCCCAAAGCTGCTCGCGCGGATCCTGCGGGAACTGCTGTCCAAGCTCCCGCTCCACAATGGCCTTGTACTCGACGACGATCGCCTGCCAGTCCTCGGCCGACAGATCGGTGTCGAGGATCAGGCCGTTGTCCATCTTGTGCTGTTCGAGCACCTCTTCGAACATGTAGTGGTCAACGCCGAGCACCACATCGCTGTACATCTGAATGAAGCGCCGATAGCTGTCGAACGCGAAACGCGCATCGCCCGAACGTACCGCCAGGCCGGCCACCGTGATGTCGTTCAGGCCGAGGTTCAGCACCGTATCCATCATGCCCGGCATCGAAGCACGCGCGCCCGAGCGCACGGAGACGAGCAGCGGGTTCTTGGCATCGCCAAACTGTGTGCCGACATCCTTTTCGATCGCCGCCAGCGCCGATTCAACCTGTGCATCGAGGTTGTCGGGATAGGTCTCCCCATTGTCGTAATAATGGGTGCAAAGCTCGGTGGTGATGGTGAAACCCGGGGGCACGGGCAATCCCAGATTGCACATCTCCGCCAGGTTGGCGCCCTTGCCGCCCAGGAGATTGCGCAACTCCGCACTGCCATCCGATGCACCGGCCGCAAAGCTGTAAACCCACTTTTCCGTTCCAGCGTTCATCGTAATTCCATCAGCCTTCGACTTTTGAGAAGTCTGCGACATTGTCCATTACCCCTTGGATGCGCGCGAGCAGGCGCAATCGATTCCCTCTGACGACAGAGTCGTCAACATTTACGGTCACTTCATCGAAGAACGCATCGATCGGCTGGCGTAGTCCGGCCAGGATTTTCATAGCGGATTCAAACGCCTCACCGGCCAGCGCCGCCTCGATGTCACCTTCGGTCCGCGTCAATACGTCCCAAAGCGCACTCTCGATCGGCGCCGCGCCATTCAACCCGGGATCATATACCGCCCCGTCATACGCAGTGCCGTCTTTCTTCTCTTCGGCGCGCACGATGTTCGCCGCACGGCGATAGGCAACCAACAGGTTGGTCCCGTCGTCCGACTGCAGGAAATCACCCAGCGCGCGGACCCGCGCGACCAGTTCAACCAGGTCGCCATCGCGCACCTGCTCGACGACGGCCTCGATATGGTCGTGGCGTACACCGTCGTCTCGCAGATGAACCTTGAGGCGATCGACGAAGAAGGAGAGCAGGTCCTCTTCGATGGCCGCATCATTGCACTTATGATGTGCGCGGGCCTCGGCGAAGGCCGCGCGCAGGCTGAGCCGCAATCCGTTCTCCAAAACGATCCGGATCACGCCCAACGCCGCACGCCGCAGCGCGAACGGATCCTTCGAGCCCGTCGGCTTTTCTTCGACCGACCAGAAGCCGATCAACGTATCCACCTTGTCGGCCAGGGCCACGGCGGCACTCACGGGCGCCGACGGACAGGCGTCGGACGGGCCTTGCGGCGAATAATGGTCGGCAATGGCATCCGCCACATCACCGGGCTCACCCTGAGCGGTCGCATAGTAGCGCCCCATGGTGCCCTGCAGATCGGGGAATTCCCCAACCAAGCCGCTGACGAGGTCCGCCTTCGCCAGACGCGCGGCGCGGCCAACCGTCTGGCTGTTGGCGTCGGGGATCGCGCCGGCAAACCACATGGCCAGCGCCTCGACCCGCGCGACCTTGTCGCCGACACTGCCGAGCTTGGCGTGAAAGACGATCCCGTCAAGTGACTGCGCCATCTCCTCAAGCGGAATCTTGAGATCCTGATCCCAGAAATACTTCGCGTCCGACAGACGCGCGCGCAGGACCCGTTCATTGCCGGCAACAACAGCGGCGGGATCATCGGCCTCGATGTTCGAAACAAACGCGAACGAGGGCGCGATCTCGCCATTTTCCAGTTTCAGGCCGAAATACTTCTGATGCTCGCGCATGGACGAGACCAGAACCTCGGCCGGCAGCGCCATGAAGGCCGGATCGATGGAGCCGATCAGGACCCGCGGCCATTCGACAAGGCCAGCAACTTCCGCATAAAGCCCGTCATCGTCGGGCACCTGGAAACCGGCGTCGGCGCACAATGCCGCAAGCTGTTCGCGGATCGACTGCTCCCGCGCGGCGGAATCCGTGATCACCCTGGCGTCGCGCAGCCGTGCCTCATAGTCGGCGAAATCCCTGACCGCAAAAAGCGCCGGCGCGTGGAACCGATGGCCGGCCGTCTGATCGGTGAATTCAAGGATGCCGTCGCCCGTGTCCAGGCCGCCCGACAAGGGCGCACCGTCGAAGATGGCCAGCACGGCATGCAGCGGCCGGACCCAGCGAAAGCTCGTCTGCGCCCAGCGCATCGATTTCGGCCAGGGGATGTCGTTCGCAACTCCGACGACGATCTCCGAAAGCACGTCGCGGGTCGGCCGGCCCACCTCTTCCCAGACCGCGACATAGAAGGAACCCTTCTTGTCCTCGCGGACCTCGCATTCTTCGAGCGAAATCGCGATCGAGCCGACAAAGCCCTCAAGGGCCTTTTCGGGCGCGTCCGTGCGCGGCCCCTTGCGCTCGACCGCGCGCGAGGGCTGTGTTTCGGGAAGACCCTCCACCCGGATCGCCAGACGCCGCGGCGTCGCGCGCACATCGACCGACCCGTGTTCGAGATTGTTTTCCTTGAGCGCCGCCGTCAGCAGCCGCTCGAGGTCCGCCGATGCCCGGCGCTGCATGCGCGCGGGAATTTCTTCGGATCGGAATTCCAGGAGGAGTTCGGCCATCTCGCTCAACCCCTTGCCTGGGCTTGCAGCCACATCGCACAACAGCTCTTCGCCAACTCACGCACCCGCAGGATGTACGCCTGCCGTTCCGTCACCGAGATCACGCCGCGCGCATCCAGCAGATTGAACGTGTGGCTCGCCTTGATGCACTGGTCATAGGCGGGCAGCGCGAGCTCCTGCGCGATCAACGCGTGGCATTCGGCCTCGGCGTCGGCGAAATGGCGAAACAGAATCTCGGTGTTCGCATGCTCGAAATTGTAGGCGCTGAACTCGCGCTCGGCGCGCAGGAAGACGTCGCCGTAGCGGGTACCGGCGCCGTTGAAGTCGAGATCGTAGACATTCTCGACCCCCTGCACATACATCGCCAGCCGCTCCAGGCCATAGGTCAGCTCGACCGCGACGGGGTCGCAGTCGAACCCACCCACCTGCTGAAAATAGGTGAACTGGCTGACTTCCATCCCGTCACACCAGACCTCCCAACCCAGCCCCCAGGCGCCCAGCGTCGGGCTTTCCCAGTCATCCTCAACAAACCGGATATCGTGTGACCGGGGGTCGATCCCCAGCGCGCCGAGGCTTTGCAGGTAAAGCTCCTGACTGTCCTTCGGCGACGGCTTCAGAATGACCTGAAACTGGTAATAGTGCTGCAACCGGTTCGGATTTTCGCCATACCGGCCATCGGTCGGCCGGCGGGAAGGCTGCACGAAGGCAGCGCGCCAGGGGTCCGGCCCCAATGCGCGAAGCGTCGTGGCCGGGTGAAACGTACCCGCGCCAACTTCCATATCGTAGGGCTGGAGAATGACACAGCCCTGATCCGCCCAGAACCTCTGCAGAGTGAGGATCAGGTCTTGAAAGCTGTGCGGCGACGCCGCAGAGCGAGCTGCATCGGGTCGATTAATCGCCATTGTCCGGAGTAGTGCACCAAAGCCTGTCGGCGCGGGGGAAAATAGAAGCGGTCCACCCACCGGTCAAGGTGCGGCGGCCGACATCCTGTGTGCAATATTCAACGATTCTTCGCGGCGAATTTCGCCCGGTAACGCCGGGGCGAACCCAACCACATCCGCGCGGCTCAGTCCTGCTTCGCGTTCTTCTCGCGCACGACATAGGTATCCGTTTCCGCGTCATACACGGTATCGACCGCCTCGGGCTCGGCAGGGGCCGCTGCGGGACCTCTCCCGCGTCTACTGTCACGCTGCTTTCCCCCCTGCGCCGCAGCGCGGCCGAACAGCCGGTAACCGATCATCACCGCGCCCACGATGAGAACCAGGACAAGCAGTTTTGAGAGAGAGGGAAATCCGAACATGGAAAGCTTCCTGAGTGGCTTCGCGTCGCGCCCGTGCGACGCCCGCGCCAGACGTCATACCATTAGCATCGCCGATTTTGCCAACCGAACGCGCGGATATCGCCCGGATATCGGCGGCACTTCTAGCCGGGTGCCGCACCGAAACTCAGCGCTTCGCCCTCCTCAATAATACTTCGCGCGATCGGCGTGTAGCCCCCTCCGGGCGCGTGCAACACCAGGCCGGGGCAGAGCTCGGTCGGCGTCTGCACGCCGGTCCGCGCCGTGATGATGACGCGTTTGGCCGGCGCCTCCGCGCGCGGCCAGATCGGCAGAACTTTGATTTCGCCGGCAACCTCGGCAACGACGGCGAGCAATTCCTCAAGCCGGTCGGCACGGTGGACAATCGTCAGCCGACCCTTCGGCTTGCAACAGGCCACCATGAACGCAAGCCAGTCCGCAAAGGGTACAGATTCGATGGTCGCCGCGCTGACCGCGTCGCCGACCGTCCGCGCGTCTGCGCGGTGCGGCGGCATATAGGGCGGGTTCGAAAACACCTGATCGAAGGCCCCGCGCATATGGCCGGGCACGCCGCCGGCCACATCCAGGGTCTCGGCCGCAACCCGGTCCGTAAAATTGTTCGCCGAAATATTGGCCTGCAGGCATGCGGTCATCCGCGCGTCCCGGTCGATCCCGAGCAGCTCCGCATAAGGCAGGCGCGACGCGAGACATAGCGTCGCACCACCCGCACCGCAGCCAACATCGAGCGCGCGTTCCCCGCGTCCCAGTGAAATGGCAGCGGCGAGCAGAACCGCGTCGACCGAGACCCTGAAGCCCGAACCCGGCTGCCTGATCTCGACGCGGCCACCGAGCAGTCTGTCCGTTGTTTCGGCCGCCGATGTCACCGCGGCACGTCCCGGGACCTGTCACGGGGTTCCCGGGAGTCCCCTGAATCCAGCAATTCCGCGCCCACCAGCAATTCGTGGGCCACGGCATGATCTTCGTCCAGCACCATCATGCGCTTCTGGATAGCCGAAATGCTGCCCTCGATGATGGCGGTATGGGTGTCGAACATGACGCAATCGATCCCGGCATCCTTCAGCAGCGCCATCGCCAGCGACAGGGCCACATGATCGTTCGTCCTCAGCAATTCGCGCACGCCATGCTCCGTCACACCGCTGTGAATGGGTCGGCACCTTACTTGACGCCCCTATGAAACATCATATGCTCGCCCCGCACCGCTGGGGTGAACATTCTGGGGCGTGGGCATCCTGTCCGCGCGGAAGAAGTGCCCGGCAAACAAATTTGGAGAGTAATGTCGTGGCCGTCATCGCCCGCCTGGAGGGGTCCCAGTCCAACGGAACGCCGAACGCGCTCGACAATCTGCGCGATCTTTGCGCCACGGATTTTGCCCGGGTGAACCAGCTCATCGTCGACCATATGCAGTCGGATGTGCCGCTGATCCCCGAACTCGCCGGCCATCTCGTCGTCGCCGGCGGCAAGCGGCTCCGCCCTCTGCTCACCCTCGCCAGCGCGCGGCTATGTGGTTACGACGGCGACAAGCATATCGGCCTGGCCGCCGCGGTCGAATTCATCCACACGGCGACGCTCCTGCATGATGACGTGGTCGATGAATCCGACCTCCGACGCGGGCGCGACACGGCCAATGCCGTCTGGGGAAACCAGGCCAGCGTGCTGGTCGGCGACTTCCTGTTCAGCCGGTCCTTCCGGCTCATGGTCGAAAGCGAATCCCTCAGGGTTCTCGACACCCTGGCCAACGCAAGCGCGGTGATCGCCGAGGGCGAAGTGGCCCAGCTCACCACGGCCAATGACACAGCCACGACGGAAGAAGATTACCTCTACGTCATCCGTTCGAAGACGGCAGCGCTGTTCGCCGCCGCCTGTCAGGTGGGCGGACATATTGCAAACCGGAACATCGAGGACGAAACGGCGCTCGAACAATATGGCGCCAATCTCGGCATCGCCTTCCAGCTGGTCGATGACTATCTCGACTATTCCGCCACCGACCAGGCATTCGGCAAAGGCGTCGGCGACGATTTTCGCGAAGGCAAGATCACGCTGCCGATCGTCCTCGCCTTGCGCCGGGGCAACGATGACGAGCATGTATTCTGGAAACGCACCCTCGAAGATCTCGATCAGCAGGACGGTGATCTGGAGCGGGCCATCGAAATTCTCACCGCCCATGGCGCCTTGTCGGACACGCTGATCCGCGCCCGGGGCTACGCCGACACCGCGCGTGCGGCCCTCGCGACGCTGCCCGACAATGCCCACCGCACCGCGCTGGAAGACGTCGTCGATTTCTGCGTCGAACGCGCCTACTAGGCGGTCCCGAAGAACGAGACGAACGCGGCGAACTACGCCTCGGTGATCGCCCCCTGACGCTCGGGAAGCGTCAGGAATCCCATCAGCACATGAAAGAATCGGTGCCGGTTCACACCGAGGGTGCCGACATGCGCCTGATCGGGCAGTACGACCATCTGCTTGTCGTCCGACTTCAGGTTGCCGAAGAACGCCACGATATCCTCTTCCGTCGCGATGCCGTCATGTTCGCCGCGCAGGATGAGAACCGGGCAGTCGATCTTCTGCGGATCGACGACGGGTAGGTTGGCGCACATATCCAGATAGGTGCCGGTCGGCATGGTCGTCCCATATTCCAGCTCGGCATCGGCGAACGCGTCCGCCACGCCCTCTTCAACCAGGCCGGGCCGGTCGCGGTTGAAGATCGAGTGAAAAAACGCCCGGTCGACATCGCGGGTGGGATGGGCCCGGAAATGGTCGAGATTCTCGCGCCGTTTCTCCAGGGTCGGCGAGCCTTCGCCGGTCCACACGAACGCATCAAGCGTCAGGGAACGTACATTCTCGGGATGATCGGTGGCAAACAGACCTGCCCGCAGGGCACCCGATGAACTGCCGAAGAAATGAAATTTCGTCTGTCCGGTTTCTGCTTCGACGATCGACATCGCGGCGGCCAGATCGGCCGCCCCGCTGGTGATGTCGGAGTTGCTGTCGGTACGATCCGAACGGCCGTAATTCTCATGGTCCATCGTCCAGACATCGAAGCCCCGCCGGGCGAACCAATCCATCATCGAAAAGCCCGGTTTTCCCGGGACCTCGAGGTCGAAACCGGTGCGCGCACACAGGGACGACCCATGCACCAGAAACAGCACGGGCGCGTTGGCCGACGCGCCGGCCAAACGCTTGCGAAAGACAAACAGGCGCACGTCACCCTTCTGCGCCCAATATTCCTGCTGCTCGATCTGGCCCTCGGTCATCGCATTTTCCGCTTCGCTAGAGGTAGGGGGAGAATAATCTTGCCACGCCATCGCGCAGACGCACAGACAAAGACCGCGCGCCGAGCTCGGCGAGCGTCAGGCGCCGGGCCTGTTTTCGTTCCGCGTCGAACGCCTTCGACAATGCGTCCACAAACGCCCCGTCGCGACATTCGACATTCAGCTCGAAGTTCAGCCGCAGGCTCCGCGGGTCCCAGTTCGACGATCCGATGAGCGCCCACTCCCGGTCGACCATCAGCAGCTTCGCGTGATTGAAGGGCGGCGGCCCGAGCCAGACGCGGCACCCGTCATGCAGAAGCTCGTCCAGGCGCGCGCGCACCGCCCAATCGACAAAGCGAAGATTGCTGCGTTCCGGAATCATAATATCAATCTCCACGCCCTTGATGGAGGCGATCCGCAATGCCGAGACGAGAATTTCATCCGGCAGAAAATACGGCGTCTGGATCGCAATGCGTTCCCGCGCCTCGAGGATCGCGGCATGGAGAATCCATCTTGTCCGGTCGATTGTCTCATGCGGACCGGTCGGTATGGCGCGGGCGACGACAGCGCCATGGTCGCCAAGCGGCGGGAACCACTGCGCGCCCTCAAGGGTCTCATCGGTCGTGAAGTTCCAGTCATCCGCGAAAGCGTCCGACAATTGGCCGACAACAGGGCCGGTAATACGAAAATGCAGGTCGCGCACGAGGCGCTTGGATAAGGGCCGCTTGGGGGCCGTGACCAGCACGTTGTTGTGGGAAATATTGATCCCGCCGGTAAAGCCGATCTCGCCGTCGACCACGAGAATTTTCCGGTGACTGCGCAGATTGAGATACGGCATCCGCCAGGGCCAGAAAGAATGCATGTACCGGGCGAAGGGGATGTCGGCGTGACGCAAAGCCGAGACGATCGACGGAAACGAATACATCTGTCCGACCCCGTCGACGAGCACACGGACATCCACGCCCCGCGCCTGCGCCCGCGCCAGCGCGTCGACGAATTCCATGCCCGTGGCGTCGCGCTTGAAAATATAGGTCGACAGCATGACCGACCGGGTCGCGCCATCAATGGCCGCGATCATCGCCGGATAGGCCTCGTCACCGTTGCGCAGCAGTTCCACCTGATTGCCGCCCACGGCAGGGTTCGGCGCGAGATTGTTGATCAGGCGGTCGATCGCGCCTGCGGCACCGGCCCGCGCCGTGTGCGCCTGCCGGTCATGAGACCGGTCGGGCAGACCCGAGGGGGGCCGGGTCCGCCGCGCACGGCGGCGGATACGGTTGATGCCGAACAACAGATAGGCAACGGACCCGATCACCGGCGACAGCAGAATGAGGCCGACCCAGGCGATCGCCGCGTTCTCGTTGCGCTTGTGGAGGATAACGGTGGCCGCCAGCACGATCGGAATAACGCCGAGTAAAAGGGTCGTTGCAATCGGCCAGTAGAACGCAAACAGTTCCAGCATCGGTCCTACATATCTCGGAGCCGGAGCTCGCCTGTGTCACGGGACATGCAGAGTGACGGCGAAATCCCGACGGTTCAAGTCCGGTCGACGGCCGGCCAAAATCAGGTTGCGCTGGTAGATGCTTAATCCGGTGACGGTTTCACAGTCTCATCGCGACGTCGATCGGGGGCCCCGGACTGTCGCCCCGGCGCGCTGACGACGGCAAAGATGGCGTCCGTCGTCTGGCCCACCTGCTGCACCCGCGCGCGCAAATCGCCCAGCTCCAGCTGCACGGTATGGATCTCCGCGCGCAGCGCATCGACGCGGTTCCACAACCGGTCGCGCTGCTCGAGTTGAAAGCGGGTCGAGCTGTCGATCTCCTGCGCCAGTTCGCTGGCCTGCTGTGCGACGTCGCCACGCACGAGGCGGACCTCATCGAACATGAACCACCATCCGCTGACGGCAATGGCCGCAAGCGTCGCCAGAACCTTGGCGAGGACCCGCACCGTGACGGCCTGGTCCACCAGACGAAGGCCGGCATACGCCTGACCATTCTCCAATCGCCCGTTGTCCATCCGCGCGTCGTTCATCATCTTCCTCCACAAACGAAAACGGCCCCGCAATGCGGGGCCGTCTGTTCGAACATCTGGGTCTTTTTACCGAATGGCGAATACGACCGAGACCTGGGCCCGTACCGTCAACTCACCCGCCGCGACCGGCACACTGGATGCCTCCG
>JAQCFD010000304.1 GCA_027618305.1 Pseudomonadota bacterium | reverse complement strand
AAGCAGGACCCGCAGCCGATCGCGGATGCCGTTGACGGTCACCACGGCGCGGTTGTTGGCGCTCGTCAGTTCCTCGCGGCCCGGTCCGACCGACAGTTCGAAGACACTCGTGCCGCCGCGGTCCACCACCAGCTCAACGCTGTGGTCCACGCCGACCGGGGCCAGAATGGTCCGGCCTTCTGCGGCGCCGTCGCGCCGGATGGTGACCTGCGCCTGGCGGGCGCGCACGGCGCTGGGCTCGTCGATCCGCAGGGTCAGCCGGACGGTCTCTCCGACGATGCCGAAGCCTGGTTTCTCCACGATCGTCAGGCGCCGGTCCCCGGCGGTCCGGTCGCCGGTCAGCATAGCGTGGACAGGCCCGCCGGGATCGAGTGCCAGGATGTTCTCCGGCAGGTCATGGATCCGGCCGTCGGTGATCAGAACGGCCCCGGCGAAACGATCGCGCGGAATGTCGATCAGGGCCCGATCGAGCGTTTCATAGAGATGGGTGCCATCGCGCAGGCCAGACTGACCGCCTTCGCCATCGAGGTTTCCGGTCGTTGGCGCCTCGACAATCCGCAGTTCGAAATTCGCCTGTCCGGCGGCCCATTCCGTCACCCGCGCGAGCGCCGTCTCCGCCTGTTCTGCACGCGCGCCGATCGACTGGCTCTGGGACCGGTCGACAACAACCAGGCCGATATCCGACAACGACATGCGGTCCTCGACGACGATCGAAGGATTCGCCAGCGCGGCCAGGATTGCCGCCGCCGCGGCGATCCGCCAGATCACGCCCGGTGCCGGCAGGCCCGGTCGTGGGGCTGCAAACCCGGCGAGCATCACCAGGGCACCCACGGCCGCCATCGCGATCAGGATGGTGGCTGGCAGCAACGGGTCCCAGATGATCGAGGTGGCGCCCATGCTTACTGTCCGAGCCGCTCGAGGATTTCATCGACATGCACCTGGTCGGCCTTGTAGTTGCCGGTCAGGGCGTACATCACCAGATTGACCCCGAAGCGGAACGCAAGCTCGCGTTGGCGCGCGCTTCCGGGCATGACGGGAAACATGGGGCGGCCCGTGGCATCGATGGCCCAGGCGCCCGCGAAGTCGTTGGCGCCGATGATGACCGATGAGACGCCATCATTGACGCGTTCGTCGGGCCGCTGGACGAACAACCGTCCACCCTCCCATCGCCCGGGAAACTCTTGCAGCAGATAGAAGGCCTTGGTCAGGACATGTCCTGCCGGTATCTCAAGCAGCGCCGGGATATCAAGGCCCTCGACCATGCCGCGCAGCGTCTGGGTTCCCGGGCCAACACCGCCGATACCGGACAGGTTCTGATCGCGGGTGTCGAACAGGATCGTGCCACCGTTGCGCAGAAACGAATTGATGCGGCCGCGCGCGTCGTCCGAGAGGGCCGCCTGTCCCCCGGTCATCGGCCAGTAGATCAAGGGGAAGAACGCCAGCTCGTCCCGTTCGATGTCCAGCCCGATGGGCGCACCGGGGACAACCGAGGTCCGCCGCGAGAGAATTTGGCCCAGTCCGGCCAGTCCCGCCCGGCTGGTCTCGTCGACTTTTGAGTCGCCGGTAAGGATGTAGCCGAGCCGTGTGTCCTTGGTGGCTTCCAGCGCGAACTGGTCGCTCGACTGCGCCCATCCCGGTGCCGAACCGACCCCGATGAGGCCGCCGGCCAGCATCAGGCATACCGCGGTCGTGGCAGCGGCCCGGGTCAGCCGCGGGGTGAGGCCGCGCAGGAGGAGTGAAATGATGAAATCGGCCAGCAGCAATCCGAAAGCCGCGACGAGGAACCAGACGCGAAGCTCGCGCTGCAATGCGGGGCCATATTCTGCCGTCTCGACGCCGGGTGCATGGGTATCGAACAACCGGGGTGCCAGGCTCGGGCCCAGATTGACGGCCCGGCGCGATTGGTCGATGCCATAGAAACCCGGCGGCGTTTGCGGGCCGGGTATCACATTCTCGCCCACACCCGCCGGCAACGGGCGGCTGCTGTTGGGGGGCTCGGAGAGGCGGCCGAATCCGTCGAGAGTTGAAAGCGGTGGGAGCGGACGGGTGGCGACACTGTCCACGGCCACACCCTGGCTCAGCGTGACGAGGCGCCGGAGCATATCCACATACAGACCCGAAAAGGCGAGCGACGACCATTCGGCATTGGCCGTTGTGTGGAACAGAATGAGCCAGCCATCGCCGCGTTTGTCGCCCGTGACCAGCGGGGTGCCGTCTTCCAGCCGCGCCCAGGTTTTTGATGCCAGCTCCGGCGAGGGCTGTGCGAGGACCTGGCGTTTGACGATGATCTCGTCAGATGGAACGAGGCCGGCGAAGGGTGAGGTCTCATCGAACGCCGCCAGTTTCGAAGGCTGGTCCCAACTCATGACGCCGCCGAACACCCGGCCGCCGCGTCGCAGGTTGACCGGCAGCAGCCGGTCGCTGCCGTCGGCGAGGTTGGGGCCGGCGAACCGCACCAGCACACCGCCATCGGCGATCCATGCCTCGAGGCGTTCGATCTCGGTTTCGGTGAGGGTGCCGATATCCGAAAGGATCATCACCGCGAGACGGCGCTCCAGCAACGCGTCGACCGTGCCGTTGCGCACCTCGGCGAAGGGCTCGAGTGCGCGATTGAGATAGAAGGTGTTGCCGATCAGCGGCTGGTCGAGCTGCGCGGTGTCACCCGACACGATTCCCACGGGGCGGCGTCGCTGGCTTTCGTCGAACAGCATGACCGCGCCGGCATGGCGCGCACCCTCGATGGCGACCCGGGCGATGCGGTTGCGCAACTCGCTCGGCATGGCCAGCAGGACATCGGCTGTCGCCACGCCGTCATCGAAGGTGAAGGCCGCTCGGCCCAGCAGCCGGCCATCGTCATCGCTTGCGATCAGGGCCGCAGTCCGTGCGCCGTTCGCATCCACCCGCCCGACGCGAACGCGGACGCCGTCGGGCGCGCTTTCTGTCGCGGCGATAACAAGCGGCTGATCGGCGGGCGCGGGGTGGATGTAGCGCAGCGACCCGAGGCGCTGCAGCGCGAGCTCAAGCGGCTGGGCGCCGGCGTCTGGCTGCGCGTCGCCGCCCGCATCCAGCCCGCTCGACAGCCATATGGCGGCCGCGGGTCGGTCCAATTCCAGCGCTTCGATTTGCGCACGCACGGATGCGTAGTCCGCGGCCCAGGGTTGCGGCGTAATCGAACGGATGCGATCCATTGCCTCGGCCGGCGACAAGGGTCGCAGGCTGGCCTCGCTCCGTTCGGCGGTTTGCGCGGTGGTGGCGATATAGACGGTTCGATTCTCGCGGGCGGCCTCGTCGATCAGTGCGGTCGCGGTGTCCAGGCGCGCGGCCCAGTTGGCGACGCAGGTCCAGCCATTGTCGATGATCATCACC
>JAQCFD010000303.1 GCA_027618305.1 Pseudomonadota bacterium | reverse complement strand
TCGTCCTGAGCCTGACGAAGGATGAGGGCGACAACCGCATACTTCGACAGGCTCAGCATGAGGTTGTTTTAAGAACCGCCTTGAACTTCCGGTCTTTCTTGATTGCCATTTCCCGGCGCAGAGCGTCGCCATGGGGCAGGGGGCCTTCGGTGTGGATCACCGCCCAGGGGCCGCGCCCGCGGGTAAATTTCGCGCCGCTGCCGTCATTGTGGGCGGCGAGTCGGGCCTCCACGTCCTTGGCGATGCCGGTATAGGTCGTGCCCGCGCCGTTGCGCAGCACGTAGACGAAGAATTCCGCCTGGGCGTTCCCGTCGGGCATTTCTAGTAGTGGGGTGGGGGTGGTTCGTCCGGGCCCTTGCCGGGGACGCTGTCCTCGACATTCCCCATCCGGTCGGTCAGCCGCTTGAGCTGCTCGCGGAACAGGTCGATCACGCGCGCCTGTTCCGCCACCACGTCGGACAACTCATCCAACGTGTGTTCCTGCTGGGCGAGGCGGGCTTCCAGGTCGGCGATTTTTTCGGCGTGAGACATGGGGTTTATTTAACCGATCGCGGTTGATTCCCTGTGACTAACACTAATTCGTCATGCCCGGACTTGATCCGGGCATCTTTGGGATAGCTAAAAAACTAGTCCAGTCCGCTTTCCATATGTTTGACAAGTTTTGTCTGCCTGTTCGCATCTAATAGTGAGATCAAAAAATGGACCGTAATAGGAATTATCACCAAGATCGCAAAAATGATTCCCTCATCAAATCGGTATCCAAAATCGAAAAGTAGGTCGCCACCGAGCTCCCGATTGAGCCGTTTAGAAAACCCAAAAATAATAGCTTTGCCGACCACGATATTTGCTGCAACGGCTATTCCCCATGTTGCCAACATCGGGAAAAAGAGTGATGTCGGTTGTCCCATTCTAACTAGAGCGAGATGACGACCAAGCCTTGCGGCATAGTAGAAGCTGGTCACAAACACTGAAGCCGCGACGAGCACCCCGAGCAACATTGTAGCTATGACTGTTGAATCTCGACCGAAGCTGGCGTCGAGACCAATTTTAAAGAACACAAACGACAGAAATCCCCACAATATAAGTACCAGTATCATGTGCTAAATCCGCCCCAGCACCGTCACCACGGTCGCCGCTTCCTCGATGCCGAAGAATCCGCCGCCGTTCTCGGCCGCCGCGATCCGCGCGCCCTCGACCTGGCGTTTGCCGGCCTCACCGCGGAGCTGGGTGACCAGCTCGTGGATCTGGATGGCACCGGTGGCCCCGATCGGGTGGCCTTTCGACAGCAGGCCGCCCGAAGTGTTCACGGGGATCCTGCCGCCGAGTTTCGTCTCGCCGCTTTCTGCCAGCGCGCCGCCTTCGCCGCGCGCGCAGAAGCCCATATTCTCGACCTGCACGATCTCGGCATAGGCCGACGCGTCATGCACCTCGGCCACGTCCACGTCCTTCGGGTCGACCCCGGCCTGCTCATAGGCCCGTTCGGCGGCCATGCGGCCGATGTGATGCTCGAAATCGTCCGGGTCCCGGTCCATGCCGCTGACCACCGCCGTACCCAGCACCTTCACCGCGCGGGACTTGTCGAAGCGGTCGAGCGTATCGCCGGTACACAGCACCAGCGCCCCGGCACCATCGGACAGGGGCGCGCACATGGAGCGGGTCAGCGGCCAGGAGATCAGCCGGTCGGCCATCACCTCGTCGACCGAGAAGTCCTTCTGGTACTGGGCCAGAGGGTTGAGGGTCGAATGGAAGTGGCTCTTGGCCGCCGCGGCCGCGATCTGCCGCTGTGTGGTGCCGAAATGCTTCATGTGCTGGCGCGCGAGTGCGGCATAGATATCCATGAACACGCTGCGCTCGCCGGAATCTTCGCCCGCCTCGGGCGGCAACGCCAGGCCTTCGCCCAGCGACAGCAGCCGCGCCTCCGTCTCCTCCTGGGTGTGCACGTCCCAGCCGCCGCGAAACGCCTGGAACATGAGCTCGCGTTTCTCCGGGTAGAACATCTTCTCGGAGCCCGCGACCAGCGCCACCCCGGCCATGCCCGCCTTGAGATAGGCGAACGCCTGGTTGAGGCCTGTGGAAGAGGAGCAGCACGCGTTCTCGACGTTGACGATGGGGATCGACTGGAAGCCCATGGAGCGCAGCGCGCACTGCCCGCGCACGGTATTCTGCCCCTCCATCATCCCCTGGCGGGTGTTGGAGAACCAGGCCGCCTCGATGTCCTCGAGTTTCGCGCTCGCATCGCTCAGCGCGCTGTTCACCGCATCGTCGGTGAGCTGCTTGACGCTCTTGTCCGGGAACTTGCCGAGCGGCGTCATGCCGATGCCGACGATGTAGATGTCCGTCATGGTCGTGTTCCTAGTTGGGGATGAGAATATTGCCCGCATATCGTGGATGACGCCATACATGCCGGAACTATGCTCGCCCCGTGAGACTGGTGAGCCACCCCTGCTCGTTCATCCTCGGCCGTCATGGCCGGACTTGATCCGGCCATCCACGTGGGAATGACACGTGACCCGCTGACGTGGATGCCCGCAACAAGTGCGGGCATGACGAAAAATGCGAAAAGGCGCTGCCTCCATGCGTCGAAGCGCCTAAACTGTCGAAAACAGGGGGAGAATAATCATGTCAGTACGTATCGGGGCCGTGTCGCCCATGGACAATGCGATGGAGGCTATCGGTCAGGCCTTCGCCGAGCTGTGGCCCGAGGCCGAGCTGTTCCATGTGTTGGATGAATCTCTCTATCTGGATTTCGCGGGCGGCAGGCCCCAGACCGAGGAGACCGGCGAGCGGATCTCGAAGCTGCTGCACTACACCGCCGATTGCCATGCCGACGGGTTGCTGTTCACCGGGTCGGTTTTCGGCCGCTGGGTCGAGGCCGCGCGGGCCGACATGTCGATCCCCTGCCTGACCTCCCACGAGGCGATGATCGAGGAGGCGGTCGCACTGGGCTCGCGCCTGGGCATCCTGACGACCGCGCCGGGGTCGCTCAAATGCCTGGTCGAGGATATCGACCGCTATTCCAAGGAACAGGGAAAGCCCGTGACCATCACCGACCATATCGAAGACGCGGCGCGGCCGATCATCCTCGCCGGCGATGTCGAGACCCATGACCGGATGGTCGCCGCCGCAGCCGACAAGATGACCGACTGCGACTGCCTGATGCTCGGCCAGTTCTCCATGACCGGCGCGATGCGGCTTTTCACCGACATGCCCAACCGGCCGGTGCTCACCTCGGCCCACACCGCCGTGCGCAAGCTCCAGCGGCTGCTGGGGTAGGGAGCAACAAATGAGGCGTGATCTCCAACCGTCATACGCGGGCTTGACCCGCGTATCTCATGCGCTGCTGCCAGAGATGCCCGGATCAAGTCCGGGCATGGCGTGCGAAAGTAAACTCTCTGCCCCATCCCAATCTGCCGTCATGGCCGGACTTGATCCGG
>JAQCFD010000016.1 GCA_027618305.1 Pseudomonadota bacterium | reverse complement strand
CTTCGACGACGGCGCCCAGTTCGCTCAGGGTCTTGGCGGCGGCGGCGACAGCGGCGGCGACATCGTCATCCGCCCAGCCATGCGCGCCCAGAGTCGGGCTGTAGGCGATGCGGACGCCTTCGATACCCGCGTCGAGCGCATTCAGATAATTCTCGTTCTGCGCCGATGCGGGGGCGGCCATGGAATCCCGTGAATCCGGGCTTGCCAGAATATTCAGCATCAACGCCGCGTCGGTCACGGTCCGGGTCAACGGGCCCATGTTTGCCAGATTGCCGATATGGCCGGGCAGGGGATAGTTGGGGACCAGACCAAAGGTCGGTTTGTGGCCGAAAATGCCGGTGAAGGCGGCCGGAATGCGAATGGACCCGGCGGCATCCGAGCCCTGGTGAAGCGGCCCCATAAAGGATGCGCAGGCTGATGACGCGCCGCCCGAGGAGCCGCCGGGGGTCCGCTCGGGATTCCACGGGTTGCGTGTGATTCCGGTGAGCGGGTTGTCGGTCACGCCCTTCCAGCCGAACTCGGGCGTCGTCGTTTTCCCGGTGAGGACCGCGCCGGCCTCGCGCAGGCGTGCCGTCGCGGGGGCGTCTTCATCCCAGGGACCGTCCGGGTTGCTCGTGCGCGATCCGCGCAGTGTCGGCCAACCCTTGGTGAGGGTCAGATCCTTGATCGAGACCGGCACGCCGTCGATGGCGGAAAGCGGCTCGCCCTTCTGCCAGCGCGCCTCGGAGTCCCGTGCCGTGGCCAGCGCGGATTCCGCGTCGATCAGGCAGAAGCAGTTCAGGGTCGGGTTGTGAGTCTCGATCTGTTCGAGCACAGCCTGGGTCGTTTCCACGGGTGAGGCCTCGCCACTTGCATAAAGGTCGCTGAGTTGGCTGGCGGTCAGAGCTGCAAGATTGTCAGACATTCGTGTTTCTCTCCGGTTTTCAGGCCTTCTCCGCCGCGGTATGTTTGTCTGCCGCGAACAGGCCCCGGTCCCGCCGCCTGTCGAGCGTGTCGTCGAGCGCAAGCGGCAAACCTGCCGTCATAATATCGCGCTTGGTTGCTGAGGGCCAATCGCACAGAGTTCCAAATACTGTTGCCCCCTATGTGTGCTCAAGCGGCCGGTTTATGTCACCATGAAGATTGCGATGCAGAATTCACGCCTGAACCAATTGCCGGAATTGCACGACCCGATTTCGGTCGTGCTGAATGCTGTCGTCAACGGACTGGCCGAGGAAAAGGTTAGCGTTGGCACATTTATGGGGGGGCTGCAGCGTCGCTCCTTTGGCGGCATACTCATTGTGCTGGCGCTGTTGGGGATGGTGCCGGGAGTATCGTTTTTTGCCGGTTTGGTGATGATCGTGCCGGCCATCCAGATGATGATCGGGTTGCGCGCGCCGGCCATGCCGCGTTTCGTACGGGCGCGCGAATTGCGTGTAGACCAACTGCGCCTGCTGCTGCGTAACATCACGCCGCGGCTTCAGCATCTTGAACGCTATGTGCGTCCACGCTGGACGGTGTTGACGGATGCACCGATGCCGAACATTGCGGGGCTGATGATCCTGGTGTTGGCGCTCGTCATCATGGTGCCGATACCGTTCAGCAATTTTCTGCCTGCGTTTGCAGTTGTCCTGATCGCATTGGGGTTACTCGAGCGCGACGGTATTGCGCTGGTAATCGGCCTGGTATGCGCATTGTTGGCATTGATTGTCGGCGTTTTCGCCGTCATGACGGTGCTGGCTGGTGTGGATGCCGTTTTCGCAAAATATTTGTAGCGTTCCTGCTCAGCGCCCCACCGCCAATCCCAGTGCGACCATCGCCCCCGGATTGAACAAGAGCCACAGATAGGCGCAATAGAAAGCGAGGAACAACCCGCCTTCCCAGCGGTCGAGGCGCCAGTTGGTCGTTGCGAACGCCAGCATCGCCAGTGTCGCCGCTGCCATCACCCAGATGTCCAGTTGGACGAACTGGGCCGGTATGGCAAGCGGCTGTATCAGGGCGGTGATGCCGAGAATGCCGAGGATGTTGAAGATGTTGCTGCCGACAATATTGCCGAAAGCGACATCGCCCTGGCGCTTTATGGCGGCGATGATCGAGACCGTCAGTTCCGGCAACGAGGTGCCCACGGCGACGAGAGTCAGGCCGATCACCGCCTCCGAAATGCCAGCAGCGCGTGCAATCACCAGAGCGCCATCAATGAGCATGGACGCGCCGATCACGACACCCGCGATCCCCGCAGCGACCAACGCCAGGGGAATCCATGTCGATCCCGGCAATGGCACCACGAGTTCTGCTTCCGCGCGATGCAGGTCGGCGCTGGCCGAACTTTCGCGGCGTTCGATGAGGTACGTCGCGACGACATAGCCGCCCAGCAAAAGCAGAAAGACGGCGCCGACGAAGCGGGGCACCGTGCCAAATAGGGCAACGCCAACAAGCAACCCGGCCGCGACGGCCGCGACGAGGCCGTCGCGCTTGACGGCATTGCGGGCGCAGAGGAGGGGACGGACCAATGCGGAAAGCCCGAGGATTAGAAGAATGTTGGCAATGTTGCTGCCGACGACATTTCCAACCGCGATGTCGGGTGAGCCGCTCAATGCGGCCTTTACGCTGGCGGCCAGTTCGGGGGTAGAGGTTCCGAAACCGACGAGCGTCAGGCCAACGATCAGGGGCGATATACGCAGGCGCGCCGCAACCGACACCGCGCCGCGGACTAGGGCGTCGCCGCCAACCACGAGCAGAACCAGGCCGGTTGCCAGAAAAATCCAGGCTGTCATGCTGTTCATGGCTTGTCGTCAGTCGGATGCTGGCGAATCGTGCGCTTGTACCATGGCTAGCGTGTCGTCGAGTGCGCGTTTGAAACGCGCGATCATTTCTTCGATCTCTTCCTTGTTGATGATCAGCGGCGGGCAGAACGAAATCGTGTCCCCGATCGCGCGGACGATGAGGCCATGTTCCTCCGCCCGGTCATTACAATATGGGCCGACACCGAGCGCGGGATCGAAGGCCTCGCCGGTCTCCTTGTTCCGCACGAGTTCAACGCCGGCGACCAGCCCCCTGCCGCGGACCTCGCCGACGAGCGGATGTTCAAGCAAGGCGTTGAGCCCACCCATGAAATGCGGTTCCATCGCCCGGACATGGCCGACGATGTCTTCCTCTTCATAGATGCGCAGCGTCTCGCGGGCCACGGCGGCCGCGACCGGATGGCCGGAATAGGTGAAGCTCAGGCCGAACACGCCGACCCGGTCGCTTTCCTCGGCGATGACGTCAAAGACGCGGGCGTTCACCATCAGCGCGGAAATCGGGATGTAGGCGCTCGACAGGCCCTTGGCGCAAACCAGCATGTCGGGCTCCAGGCCCATCGTGGTGGTGCCGAACATGTTGCCCGTGCGGCCGAATGCGGTGATCACTTCGTCGGCAATCAACAGCATGTCGTGCTTGCGGATGACCGCCTGGATTTTTTCGTAATAGGTCGGGGGCGGCACAATCACGCCGCCTGAGCCCATGATCGGCTCGGTGAAGAACGCGCCCACCGTCTCGGGGCCTTCAGCCACGATCAGCGCATCGAGTTCGTCGGCGAGGCGGGTTGCGAAGTCTTCCTCGCTCTCGCCCGGTTGGGCGTAGCGATAGTGATGCGGCGGGGTGATGTGAAGGAAACCGTCGAGCGGCAGCCCGAAGGACGCATGATTGTAGTGCATGCCCGACAGGCTCGCCGAGGCAATCGTGTTGCCGTGATAGGCGCGCTGATGCGCGATGATCTTGCGCTTCTCGGGCTTGCCCATGGCATGCCAGTAGTACCAGACGATCCGCGCGGCGCTGTCGTTGCCTTCCGATCCGGAATTGGCGAACCAGATTTTCGACATCGGGACGGGTGCGATTTCCAGCAGCTTTTCCGCCAGGTCGATCGCCGGCGAATGGCTCTTGTGATTCGTCAGGTGATAATAGGGCAGGCGCGCCATCTGGTCGGCGGCGGCCTTGACCAGCCGGTCCTGCCCATAGCCCAGCGAGATGCACCACAGGCCAGCCATGCCCTCGATGTATTTTTTGCCGTGGGCGTCGGTGACCCACACGCCCTTGCCTTCCTCGATGACAACCGGACCCTTGTCCAGATGGGTCTTCAGGTTGGTGAGCGGGTGAATGATCGACGCGGCGTCGCGCGCCTCGGGTGAATTCGGGCGCGGGGCAGTATCGTCCGGCATTGTGTCCTCCGTTTGACGGTTACTCGGCCGCGTCCTTCAGGCCGTCCGAGACTTCGACATTCTCGGGCTTGATGTCATAGCCCGCGGCGCGCGCCTGCATCTCGATCAATGAAGCGAAATCATCCTCGCCATGGCCCAGGCCGATCAGGGCCTGAACAAGATCCCGGGTCAGGTTGGTGAGCGGCATCGGGACCTCAAGGGCACGCGCCTCATTGAGGGCGAGATCGAGATCCTTGCGCAGCATCTTCGAGGTGTGGGTCGCGGTGTAGTCCAGATTCACCAGGGCCGGCGCCTTGTAGTTGGTGAAAATCGAGGACATCGCGCTGTTGTTGAAATAATTCAGGAAGGCGTGTCGTTCGATACCGCCTTTTTCACAGAGAACGGTGATCTCGGCGAGACACTGGGCGACGACGCCGAGCATGACGTTGTGGGCCAATTTCGCGAGACGCGAGGAATCGCCCTCGCCGATATAGGTCTCGGCGCGGCCGAGCGCGGCAATATACGGACGCGCGATGTCATAGGCCTCACGCGGGCCGGAGACGCCGAGCGTCGCCTTGCCGGCGGCGACAGCATGGCCGTTGCCGCTGATCGGCGTGGCCAGGAACTGAACGCCCTTGGCTTCGCAGGCGGCGCGCATTTCCTTCGATGTCTCAATCGAAATCGTCGAGCTGTCGCTGATGATCTTGGGCAGGGATGTCCCGGACAGCACGCCGTCGGGCCCCGTGATCATCTCGCGGATCGCCTTGTCGTCGGTCACGATCGTGAAGACGATATCCCGGTCGGCCAGGTCGGACGGCTTGGCGACGACTTCGACGCCCAGCGGTTCGGCCTTGGACGCCGTGCGGTTGTAGACTTTTACGTCTGCGCCGGCCGCAATCAGCAGGCCCGCCATCGGGTAGCCCATCTTGCCGGTGCCGATCCAACCGACGGTATGTGACTTCAGGTTGTCGCCAGACATTCTTCTCTCTCCCTTAGGAACGCTGTTTGATTGGAAGAATAACAGGCCCCGCGCTATACCGCCTCGACTTTATGTTGAACGGTTCGCTTCGCGTACGGGATAGCCATGCCAGATGAGCCCATCAATCCGCCCCCGACATCTTTCGTCGAATGGAGCGATGAGACCCGCGCGGCAAACCTTCGCGATACGCTGGCGGCGTCCCCCGATCCCGCTGCGCTCTGGGTGTTTGCCGCCGGCTCGCTGATCTGGGACCCGCGCTTCGACCCCGCCGAAACCCGCACCGCAACACTTTCCGACCACCGCCGGGCATTCAGTTTCTGGACCATACGGGCGCGCGGCTCCTTTGAACGTCCCGGCCTCGGTCTGGCGTTGGAGCCGGGGGGCACATGTGCGGGCCTGGTGTTCCGTGTGCCGGAAGCGGGCCGCGAAGATATTCTCGATGCCCTGTGGCGGCGCGAGATGAGTGGCGGGGTTTATGTCCCGACCTGGACGGAAGCCGAAACGGATGCGGGCACGGTCTGGGCGCTCGGCTTCGTCGCAAACCGGGAACATCAGAACTATGCCGGGCAATTGCCGGTCGAGATGTCCGCGCGAATTATTGCGACGGCGCTGGGCACGCGCGGCACCTGTCACGAGTATCTCTCGCTTCTGGTTGAGGCGCTGGAACATCACGGACTGGAAGATTGCGATACCCGCGATCTCCACGCGCGCGTCCAACAAGAGCTGGCGGCCATCACGTGATGGGCCTGCCACCCGAACTGAGCTCGGCGGATCGCAACCGCGACGACATTCTTGCCGTGCTGCGGGAATTCGTGCCGGCCGAGGGAAGTATCCTCGAGATTGCCAGCGGCGGGGGACAGCACGCTGCCTGTTTCGCTTCGGAGTTCGCCCCGCAGGTGTGGCAGCCGAGCGAGTATGACCCGGCCCGCATCGACATCATGCGGATGCGGTTCGCAGGCCTCGATCTGCCGAATTTGCGCGCGCCGATCATACTCGATGTGGGCACTGCAACCTGGCCCGTCGAGCGGGACTGGTCCGACGCGCCGATCCGCATGATCTACAACGTGAACATGATCCACATTGCACCCTGGTCGGTGTGCCTCGGGCTGCTCGCCGGGGCGGGGCGGATACTGCCGGAAGACGGGGTGCTCTTTCTCTACGGCCCGTTTAATCGGGATGGCGCATTTACCTCCGAGGGCAATGCGAATTTCGATATCTCACTGCGTGGGCGGAACCCCGAATGGGGTTTGCGCGACCTGTCCGAGGTGTGCGACGCGGCCAATGAGGTTGGCCTGGCGCTGGATCGGGTTGTGGAGATGCCGGTAAACAATCTGTCGGTGGTGTTTCGCGCCACAAAATAGAATGATGATCGCGTCAGAGGAGAGATTGATGACTGTCAAGAAACTGCAGAATGCCTATTACGTGACCGGGGACATGGACCGGGCCATCGCGTTCTATCGCGATACGCTTGGCCTGGACCTGATGTTCCAGGACGGCGGCAAATGGGCCCAGCTCAAGGCGGGCGGTGTGAACTTCGCGCTGAGCTCCACGGAAGAGGCACCCGACGGCGCGGTCGGCGCGACGGTGGTGTTCGAAGTGCCGGATGCCGGTACTGCGGGTGAAGCCATCGCCGCGGCGGGCGGTGAGATTCTCGGTGAACGCGACATGGGTGACCACGGCAAGACGGTCACCTTCCGCGATCCCGACGGAAATCTCGTGCAGCTCTACCAGCGCGCAACCTGACAACATATCCATCGATTGAAATTTGGAGGACGACATGAAAACCAACGCGTTTCGGATCTACAAGAACGGCGGCCCCGGCGAACTGAAATGGGAGACGGTCGAGGTTCCCGCACCCGGGCGCGGCGAGGTGCTCCTGCGACATACGGCGATCGGGTTGAATCTGGCCGATACCTATCGGCGGACCGGTCTTTATCCGATGCCGCTGCCCAACGGCATGGGCAATGAGGCGGTCGGCGTGGTCGAGGCGGTCGGTCCGGGCGTGCGGGCGCTCAAGGTGGGCGACCGGGTCGGATATATCGGCGGCCAGGCCTTTGACGCCTATTCCAAGCGGCGTGTCGCCAAGGTGGAAAGCCTGATCCCGATCCCCAAATTCATCGACGATCGGGCGGCGGCGGCGGCCCTGCTCAAGGGCATCACCGCACAGTATCTGCTGCGCGACGCCTACCGGGTGACGCGCGGGGACACGATCCTCGTCCACGCGGCGGCCGGCGGCGTCGGCATCATCATGTGCCAGTGGGCCAAGGCTATTGGCGCCACGGTCATCGGCACGGTCAGCACCGAGGACAAGGCGCGCTTTGCCAAACGCAATGGCTGCGACCATCCCATCGTGGTCAAGCGCAAGGGCCCCAAATTCGCCAAGAAGGTGCGCGAACTGACCAACGGCGAGGGTGTCCACTGCGTCTATGATTCGGTGGGCAAGGAGACCTGGGAGGAATCCCTGGCCAGCGTGCGCCTGCGCGGCACCGTCATCAGCTTCGGCAGCGCGTCCGGCAAGCCGCCGCTGACGGATATTGCCGCGACGGGCAACATCGGTTCACCCTTCATCGCCCGCTGTTCGCTGGTGAATTACACCACCAGCCGCAAGGAAACGATGGCGCGTGCCGATGATTTGTTCGCGGCCATCAAGAAGGGCCATGTCAACGTCCAGGTGAAACAGCGTTACAAGCTGAAGGATGCCGCACAGGCCCATCGCGACATCGAGGCCCGGCGGACCACCGGTTCGACGGTGCTCATCCCCTAGGGTCGCAAACCACAAGGAATGCCATATGGCCTGGACCGAGAAGAAGTTTGCCGATGTGAAGGGCCACCGTATGGCCTATGTGGAAAGCGGCAAGCTCGACGGCGATCCCATCGTCTTCCTGCACGGCAATCCCACGTCCAGTTATCTGTGGCGCAACATCATCCCCTTTGTCGAGAGTTTCGGGCGCTGCATCGCGCCCGACCTCATCGGCATGGGGGATTCCGACAAGCTGCCCGACAGCGGGCCGGACCGGTATCGCTTCGTCGAGCATCGTGAGTATCTTCAGGGCCTGCTCGACCAGCTTGGCGTGACCCGCAACGTCACCCTGGTGATCCATGACTGGGGCAGCGCGCTCGGCTTCGACTGGGCGAACCAGCATCGCGATGCGGTCAAGGGCATCGCCTATATGGAAGCGATCGTGAAATCGCGCAGCTGGGATGACTTCCCCGAGCGCGCCCGACCGGCCTTCGAGGCATTCCGCTCGCCCGCCGGCGAGAAAATGGTGCTTGAGGAGAACTTCTTCGTCGAACGGATGCTGCCGGGTTCGATCCTGCGTGATTTGACCGAAGCGGAAATGAACGAGTATCGCCGTCCGTTCACGGAACCCGGCGAATCGCGCCGTCCAACCCTGACATGGCCGCGCCAGATCCCGATCGACGGCGAACCCGCGGACGTGACCGCGATCGTCGATGATTTCGCGGCCTGGATCTCGATCGCCGCGTTCCCGAAGCTGTTTATCAACGCCGAGCCGGGCGCGATCCTGGGCGAGGGGGAGAGCCGGGATTTCTGCCGGACCTGGGCCAATCAGACCGAGGTCACGGTGAAGGGATCCCATTTCATCCAGGAAGATTCGCCCGACGAAATCGGCCGGGCGCTCGCCGACTGGCTGAAGGAAATCGGCTAGGCGCAGCCGATGGACTTCGGCATATCCGGACTGGCGCTCGTCGCCGCCGTCTTCGTCGTTGCGGGGTTCGTGAAGGGTGTCGTCGGCTTCGGACTGCCAACCATCTCCATGGGTATCCTCGGCGCCCTGATCGCCCCGGACATGGCGGCGGCGATCCTGATCGTGCCGACATTTCTGACCAATATCTGGCAAGCGTTTGTGGGCAAGCACACGCTGGCTGTACTGCGCCGGATCTGGCCGATGCTAGCCGGTGTTTTTCTCGGCACATTGGCGACCGCCGGCGTTATCACGGGTGCGGACCCGCGCATCGCGGCAGCCCTGATCGGAACCATGCTCGTCACCTATGCCGCACTCGGGCTTTCGGGTTTTCGGTTCCATGTGCCGAGAAAGGCCGAAATCTTTGCGGGCCCGGTTGCGGGACTGACGACGGGGCTGATCAACGGTGCGACGGCGATCTTCGTCTTGCCGGGCGCGCCCTATCTGCAGGCCTCGGAACTCAACAAAGACGAGCTGATCCAAGCCCTCGGATTTGTTGGTCTGGCCGCACCCGGCGCCCTGGCGCTGGGTTTTGGCCTGAACCGGCCCGTCGAGATAGGATTATGGCCGGCCATACTCGTCGCCCTGATCGCCGCCATTGCGGGCATGACGGCGGGGCAGGCGGTTCGCGGCCGCCTGACGGTCTCCGTCTTCCAGCGATGGGTCCTGATTGGTCTCGCGGTGCTCGGATCAGCGATGCTTCTGCGGGTATTGGCCTAGGCGCCTACCAGTCGTTGCGCAGCAGGCGCAGGCTGAGGAACACATCCTCGTCGCTCGGCGTGTCGGGCAGATCCGGGAACTTCGCCTTCACGCCGGCCACGACGCCCGCGCTGTCGAGGCGCATGAAGGTGTTCACCTTCCGCTCCATGCCCAGCGTCGTCACAAGCGCATTGTCCGGGTCCTGGCCTTCCACATCAGCCAGCAGGGCCTTGGCGTCGGCATTGTCCGGCTCGCGGTCGAGGGTGAACTTCAGATTGTTGGCGATGTAGTCGTGACCGGGATAAATCCGGGTCGCGTCCGGCAATTTCGAAATCTTGTCCCGGAAAGTCGCATACAGCACGTTCGGGTCGCCCGAATGGCAATGGCCCACGCCGGCGTTGAACACCGTATCGCCGCACAGCAGGTGCGGCTCGTCATTATGACCGAACAGCGAGATATGGATCGGCGTGTGGCCCGGGGTCTCGATGACTTCGAGATCGATCGTCTTGCCGAGCTTCACATGATCGCCCTCGCGCACGCCCTCGTCGACCTTGGGGATGCGGCTGCCGGCGTTGTATGGCGCGATCAGTTTTGCGCCCGTGGCCGCGATCACGTCGTCGTTGCCCGCGATATGGTCGGCATGCTCGTGGGTGTTGAAAACCCGTGTGATGTCCCAGCCCTTGTCTCTGGCGACGGCCAGGCATTTGGGCGGATCGATCGGGTCGATCGCAACCGCTTCGCCCGTCTCCGAGCATGCAATCATGTAAAAGAAGTTGCGGCCCGAATTTCCGGTCCAGATCTGTTCGACGATCATGACTCTACCCCATGGTACATTCTGTTGCCCCAAACATACGCCGCCATCGGCGCGTTCGCCAGTTTCCGGGGAAACTCTCACTCAGTCGATCAGACCACGCCTGCGCATGAGCTTGAACAGGAACGGGACGATCATCACCACGACCGTGATGCGCACGATATGGTGGGTCGCGACAAATGCGGTATCGACGTGGAGCGCCAGCGCCACGAGGCTCATTTCCGTGAGCCCGCCGGGAGAGAAGGCGAGCACGAGGGATTCGATCGGAATGCCGGTCAGGGCGTTCAGCCCGACGGCGAAGACGCCGGTGATGGTGAGCAAAATAACTGTCGCGATGCCCCCAAGCCGCAGCACGCGTCCCAGGTCGCGGTAGGTCAGCCCGGCGAACCGCGCACCGATGGAGGCGCCGAGCAGGATTTGCGCGGCGGCGATCACAATGACCGGTGGCGAGGCGTGGGTCAGGTCCAGCAGGTGCACGGCGGCGCTCGCGACCATCGGGCCGGTCAGGTGCGGTGCGGGCAGACGCAGGAACCGCGCGACATACAGCCCGACCACGGCGCTCCCAGCCAGCATCGCGAAATCGGTGATCGTCAGGGGCGCGCCGTCCCCGGAGAATGTGCGCAGACCGGTTTCGAAATCCTGGATCAGCCGAAACAGGAACGGCAGAATCATCACCACGAGGAAGATCCGGGTCGTGTGCGCGACGCTGACCTGGCGTTCGTCGCCGCCCATCGCCCCGGTCAGGGTCACCATCTCGTTCAGGCCACCCGGTACACCCGAGAAAAAGGCGGTCTTGGGCTCGAATCCGGCCAGGCGGAAATAGATGTAGCCCATGACCGAGCTGAGCAGCACATAGCCCGCCAGTGAGACGAGCGTGATCGGCCAGAGCGCGGCGCGGTCCAGGATTTCCGGCGAGAAGGCGCTGCCGAGGAGGACGCCCAGCACGATGATCATCAGCGTGCGCAGGCGGAGATCCATGTTCGTCTCGATCCGCATGAGCGTGACCGACCCGGTCGCCATCATCGCCCCCAGCATCCAGGGCAATGGCAGATTGAGCGCGTTGAAGATCGCACCGCCGGCGAAGGCGATTGCGACCGTCCGCGCAAAGACGGGCAAGTCGGCGCGCTTCAGGCGCCGGACGGGTGCGATCTCGGGTGGTTTCTCCGTATCAGTCATCGATGGGCCAATCGAAATTCTACCGGTGGCCGGAGCGAACCGCGGTCCGTCCGGCGGCCGGCTGGCGGGGCGGGATGATCAGGATGCAATCGTCACAGGGCGTGCATCGAGGCCCGGCCGGGAATCGTCACGGTGCGAATTGTTCCTTGAGGATGCGTTCCTCGAGGTTGGTCTCGGGATCGAACAAAATTTCGAAACTGCGGGTCCGGTCTTCCCGGATGATGACCTCGACGACATTGCGCACTTCGAAATCATCGGCGGTGGCACTGACGGGCCGCTTTTCGGCCTCGAGAATACGGAAGACGACGTCGGCGTCGTGGGGCAACAGCGCCCCGCGCCAGCGCCGGGGCCGAAAGGCGCTGATCGGTGTGAGCGCCAGGATTTCCGCGCTCAGCGGGATGATCGGACCATGCGCCGAAAGATTATAGGCCGTACTTCCTGCCGGGGTTGAGACCAGAGCGCCATCGCAGATCAGCTCCGGCATGCGCACCACGCCATCGACCAGGATTTCCAGTTTGGCCGCCTGATAGGTCTCGCGGAGCAGGGAGACCTCGTTGATCGCCACGGATTCCTGCGTGCTGCCGTCGAGCGTCTTGGCGATCATCTGCAGCGGATACAAGGTTACGGCCTGAGAGTTCGTCAGGCGATTGGGCAGGTCCTCGGGCCTGAATTCATTCATGAGGAATCCGACCGATCCGCGGTTGAGGCCAAACACAGGCACGCCGGTGCCGATGAAGCGGCGCAGAGTCTGCAGCATGAAACCGTCACCACCCAGCGCCACGATTACGTCGGCGTCTTCCGGCGCGACGCTGTCATAGGTGGCGGTCAGGTTTTTCAACGCCTCCTGCGCCGTGTCAAAATTGGCGGCGACGAACGCGATGCGATCGGCCTTAACCTTCGGTGCCTTATCGGATGCAGCTGGGGACACGATCTCGCACGCGGATAACAGGGTTTGGCCGTCGAGCCGGGGAAACGGGAGTATATCGTAGGGATATGGTGACAAACCAGCCGTAGTCACGATATCGGCCACATGGTATCGGCGTGACGCTGGCGTTTTGCGGTTATAAGTTCCGCTCCCGTATCCGGAGGATGAGTGCGAATGAAACTCTATCGTTTGTTGGCCGTGACGGTGATCGCCGGCCTGGCCGTGTCGCCGATGGGCGCGCGCGCTTTCGCGCAGTCGGATGATCGGCATGTTGGATATTATTATCCCGCGCCGGCGACGTTCGAAATTTACAATGCCCGGGTCCCGGTTCTGCCGGGCAGCGATCGCAAGCGCCGCATCGGTTTCGTGACCGTGATGACAAACGAAATGCTGAAAAACCCGTACCCACCGCAGTTCGCGATTTTTGCCAAGGGAGAAGAGGCGGAGAAACTCATCATCACCGGGCTGCACGCGAACAGTTATGACACCTTGTTTCGGGCGCGGGGACTGTTTGCGATATTGACCGCAGTCGCGCGCGGTACGCCGTTTTTTCAGGAACAGCCCGAAGCCGACCGCTTCACATTCTTCGACCTTGCGAAGCTGCTGGGGTTCAGCCAGGTGACCTACACCGACGGCGCGTCATTCGCACACCAGATCCAGCTTCGATGACGCACTAGGCGCCGAACGACCGCAGGGTTCGCGCCACATCGCGGTGCCGGCCTTCGATCGCATAGTCGAGCGCCGTCTTTCCGTTCCCGTCCTTCATGCTCGCCTGCGCGCCAGACTCGATCAGGAGGCGCACAATCGTGTCATGTCCGTTCCAGGCCGCCCGCATCAGCGGCGTCAGTCCGTCGTGGTCGATCACGTTCGGGCGCGCCCCGGCTTCGACCAGCTTTTTGACGATTTCGTTGTGGCCGTTGCTTGCGGCCCAGGATACGGCCGTGCGGCCTTCGTAATCCGTGACGTTGAAGTCGGCGCCGAGTTCGACGAGCAGGTCGACGACTTCGGTTCGACCGCGCCAGGCGGCATTGATCACCGCGGTACGGCCTGATGCATCGTCGCCTTCAAGGTCGGCGCCCCGCGACAGGAGTTCGGCGATCTTTGCCGTGTTGCCGGCCGCCGCTGCATCGAGCAGTTCATCGCGCAGGCCGGCGCCGTTCGACCCGCGTACGCGCGTTTGTGCCACCGCGTCGAGCAAGCGCTTGTACTCCCGAGCAAGGCGGCGGGAATCGGCTATTTCCTGCGGCGCCATTTGGCGTTCGAGCACCGGCAGGATTTCATTCGCCTCCGCGCTGCCTTGCGCGGCGGCCATGTCGAAGAAGACATGTGACTGGGTTGTATCCTGGGGCACGATACGGCCGTCGGCGAACAGGGCGCCGAGCATGAGCTGCGCTTCCTTATCTCCGCGTTCGGCAGCGTTGCGAAGCAATTTGACCAGTTCCTTGGGATCGCTACCATCGACGAGGCCGAGCACATAGCGCTTTGCGAGCTTGGTTTGCGCCTTTGCCAGACCGGCATCTGCTGCCTTTTTCAGAATCTCGTTGGTCCGCTGCGTGCCGGGGTCGGGGACGCCGCCGATGGTATCGAAGGGGCTGGGGTCCGATAAGGCGCGCGCAAGCGTATCGTCGTCACCGGCGATCGCCGCAATAACCTTGGCAAGCGGGTCGTCATCCCCGTTGCGTAGTGCCGGCCGGTCGAACTCGTTGGTTTCAGGGGCAACAAAGGTGTTGCCGGATTGCACCGCGGCAATCTCCGTACCGGCCAGGTCGGAATCTTTGGATTTTTCCGCGCGCTCGCGCTCGCTTTCAGGCGCGCCATCTCGGACTTCCTCAGACCTGCGCGTGAGTTTCTGGGCGTCCGGCAATCCTTCGGCGATTTTGATCTGCTTTTGTGCCGTGTCCTGGTTTTGGCCGATGAGTCCGTCTTCCTGCTTGGTCACGCCTGGCAGCTTGGCGCCGATACGTGCCAGCGAGGCGCCGGCTTCCTCGGGCTCTTGCAGCTGCTGATGGTCTTCAATCTGCGGTGCAGGTGTCAGGGCGCCCGGGATGCCTTTCAGCGGCACCGCTATGTCGCGTTGGGGCAGGGCCGTGGTGTCCGGTCGGATCGGCTCATCCTTCGGTTTCACCGCAGGGCCCGCGTCGGGCAAACCGGGTTGGCCCGTTGCGGCCTGCACAGCGGTTGTTTCTTCTGAGGCCTCTGCCACACCGCTGGTATCCTTGGCCCGGTTTATCGCGGCGGTGGTCCGCGTCGGGGCGAGCCCGGTTTTATCTGCGATCGGCAGTGAATCCGGGAGGCCGCCCTCGATGTCCGACTTTGCCGCCGCGGTGCCGCTGGACGGCAAAATTTCCCCGACTTCGGGCGCGACCGCTCTGGTCGGATCGATCGTGCTTTCTCGCCCCTCCGTGCTCTCACCCTCGGCGGGAGAATCCGGGTTGCCGGCACGCAGGTCTTCCGGCCTGATTTCAAGCGAGTCCGGGTTGAGCGCGGCGACCTGGGTGAGCGCGTCGCCCGCAGTGTCGATGGCGATCGGGGCCGGCGTCTCGGTCGGACCGGCTTCGCGCGCGGGCTCGGCCTCGACCACTTCCTGGTCCGGCTCTGGCTCCGGGCGCAGGTTGACGAAAATAATGATCTCGCGGGTCGCTTCGCCCGCTTCCTTGGCGTCGCCCGTATCGCCTTCGTCTTCGCGTTCACCTTCGAGGCTGTCATCCTTGGCTTGGTCTTCGCCTTTTCCGGCGATGTCGGCCGGTTTTTTCACCTGGCGAGGCGCATCGGACGTACCCCTGCGGGTATCCGTCTGGGTCGAGTCACCAACTTCATTGAAGCCGAATTCACCGCTGGTGAGAGTGTCGACGTTATCGTCTGGATCGACGCCGGACGCTGTCTCGTCCTCGATTGTCTCACCGGGGTTGCTGGTCAGGGCGCCGGTCGAGAACTTGCTTTTGAACGCGTTGCTTTCCTCATAGGAAAGGATGTCCCGCGTGGCACCGCGTCCGAAACGGTCCCCGAAGGCCAATTCGATGGCGGGCAGCGTTCCCAATGAGGCAGCCACAACGACGATGTGGACGAAAGCCGAGGTGCCGGCCGAGAAATACATGTCGGGGCGCGAGCCTTGTTAGCCGCCCGTCACGCTCATGTGACGGCCGACCGCCGGGGCGTTGTGGCGTCGATCGATGACGAAGTCATGGCCCTTTGGCTTGCGGCCGATGGCTTCATGGATTGCCGCCGTCAGGAGTGCATCATCGTCGCTGGCCCGCAGGGGCGCGCGCAGGTCGGCGGCGTCGTCCTGCCCGAGGCACATGAACAGCGTGCCGGTGCAGGTCAGCCGCACCCGATTGCAGGATTCACAGAAATTGTGGGTCAGGGGGGTGATAAACCCGAGCCGCTGTCCGGTCTCGGCCAGATCGAAATAGCGCGCAGGTCCGCCGGTCGAATGATCGGACTCGGTCAGGGTCCAGCGTTCCGAAAGGTTGCTACGGACCATCGAGAGGGGGAGGTACTGATCGAGCCGTTGCTCGCCGATCTCGCCCATCGGCATGACCTCGATGAATGTCAGGTCGAACTCACATTCGCCGCACCAATTAATCAAACGATCAATTTCGTCATCGTTCACGCCGCGCAATGCGACCGTGTTGATCTTGATCGCCAGTCCGGCCTTGCGGGCGGCGGCGATGCCGTTGAGCACCTGGTCGAGGTCGCCCCAACGGGTGATGGCCTTGAACTTCTCGGGGTCGAGTGTGTCGAGGGAGACATTGATGCGGCGGACACCCGCGTCGGCGAGCTCGTCGGCATAGCGGGCCAGCTGGGTGCCGTTCGACGTCAGGGTCAGCTCATCCAGTGCGCCGGTGTCGAGGTGGCGGCCGAGGCGTCGGATCAGCCACATGATGTTCTTGCGGACGAGCGGTTCGCCGCCGGTCAGGCGCAGTTTCCGCACACCCAAATCGACAAATGCGCTGCAGAGCCGGTCCAGCTCCTCCAGCGACAGAATATCGGCCTTCGGCAGGAAGGTCATATCCTCCGCCATGCAATACACGCAGCGAAGGTCGCATCTGTCGGTGACCGAGACCCGCAGATAGTTGATCGGTCGCGCAAACGGATCGATTAACGCCGGTTCGGTTGGTGCCATCTGAGTTTTCGCGTTTCTGGACAGTTCAGTGCTCATGCTTGTGTATGTAGTACATTTCGCGAACGGTATGTAGGGCGCACGCCGCATCATTTCAGCCGGTTTAGCGAAAAAGTTCATGGTTCCGGCTGTTTGGCTCTCGAATAGACAGCAATCATCTTCCTGAAAGAAGCAGGTTTCGTGCCATACAGCGCGCGTTCTCGCCGATTGGCCAGCGCGCTGACGGCGTTGCGTTCAGCGTGGCGCGGTCTCAGGTCTGGCACGCGGCGACGGCACTTTGATCCCCCGGGCCACGCCCAACGGGGCTGGCTGATCTGGCACACTCGGCTTGATCCGCGGCCGCGGTCCGCTGAAATCGGCCCAATCGACAATCGAACGTTGACCGAACGACGCGTCGCGCTCCAGGGCTGCGACATCGACAAGCGCGCGCGCATCCTGGTTGACCACAAGATGGGACGCCCTGGCGCGTTCAAACGGTGCGCGGGTGGTGGCCGAATCTTCGAGTATCCGCGCGATGAGATTTCCCAGCTGCACGCCGACCCCGAAGGGTTCCACCACCATGGCGGCGAGAGCACCCCGGATCACGCTGTCTTCATCGGTCGCAAACAGCGGCAGTTTTCGGTATTCTGCGGCCGCGGCGAGGGCTTCGACCGGGGCGGTGGGCAACAGGTCCCGGTCCAGGAGAATGACGCTCGATTCCGGGGCAAGCTCGGAAATTCTGTTGCTGACCGCGTTTTGCAACACTGAAACCGGCAGCGGCATGATCGCCAGATCATGGCGTCGGGCGGTGGCGGTGAGGCTTCGTAAACGCTCTTGCATGCTGCCGTCGACCGGATCGATCGGCACCGCGACCGTCTTGGTTTCCGGTGCGAGCTTCCGGATCAATTCAAACTGCTCGTTGTGGGTGTCGCCGGACACGATGCCGGTGACCGTGCGCCGTCGTCGGTCGCGTTTGTGCCCTTCGGCGGTCTCGAGCGAAACCCCGGCGACCACCAGCGGCAAACGCGAATTCGCCGCGACCGCCGCTTCGATCGACGGGTGGGATATTGCGACCAGTATTGTGGCACCGCGCCGGACAAACGCGCGAATTTGCTCCGCCGCGCGCGCGGTGTCGGCGCCGGCGTCGGCGACCTCGATGGTAATCGAGTCGCCGGGCCAACGGCCGCGGTTGGCCAGCTCATCACGCATGCCGTCGATGATCGCCTGGATTTCCGCGTTGCTGGTGATCGTTGTGACCGCAACGAAGGGCATTTCATTGTCCGACGGACGGTCCTGGGCGTGAACATTGGCAACACCCATCAGCATCGCGATGAGCGTGACCGAGAGCCTGAGCCCGAGAAGGGTCGCCCTGATGGGTGCGTTTCTGGCCATGGCGACAGGGTGGCGGTGCGGCTCGGGCGCGTCAATCATGACCGACAACGCTGCTTAGCGGCCCGATGCCGCTACCGGCACGAACGGCGGCGCGCCGTCGACCCGGAAGTCGGCGATGAATGACTGACCCACCGGTCCGGTCAGCCAGTCCACGAGCCGTTGTGCCGCGCGCGCGGCAATGTGGGGGTGACGTTCGGGGTTGATCGGGATGATGGTGTAGGGGTTGGCCAGATGCGGGCCACCCTCAAACAGGAGGGTCAGGTCGCCGCGATTTGCGAAGTTGGTCCAGGAGCCGCTTTCGGTGAATGTGTAGGCGGACAGAACGCTCGCCATGTTGAGAGTCGCGCCCATGCCCGAACCGGTTTCCCGGTACCAGCCGCCACGCGCGTCCCAGGGGGACAGGCCCGCGCGCCGCCAGAGATTGCGTTCCGCGGCGTTGGTGCCGCTCTCATCGCCACGTGAGATGAAATCGAAGGGGCCGTCCGCGATCCGCGCCAGCGCGCGCGCCGCATCCGGTGCGGAGCGTATATTGGCCGGGTCGTCCGCCGGACCGACAATCAGGAACCGGCTGGTCATCACCGGGAGGCGGGCGATGCCATAGCCGTCTGCGACGAAGGCCTCTTCCGCCTCGGGGTGATGGACCAGGACCACGTCGAAATCACCGCTGCGCCCGAGTTGCAGGATGGCGCCGGTGCCCCGGACGACGGTGCGCACCTTGATCCCGGTCTCGTCGTGAAACGCATCGAGCAGGGGCCCGAGCAGACCGGAATTGTCGACCGACGTGGTGGTGCCCAGCAACAACGCGCGCTCATCGTCTGACGCCTGGGCCAAACCCGGCAGAAGCAGCGCGATCAGCATGAGCGCGGCGCGAACCATCCGGGTCAGGCGCGCTACCACAGCAGATCCCCGGCGATGAAGGCACGGCCTTCTTCTGTCTGAGGCTTTTCGAAAAAAGCCTCGGCGTCCGATGTCTCCAGGAGCCGGCCCTTGTGCAGGAACAGGATGTCGTCGGCGATCCGCCGGGCCTGGCCCAAATCGTGGGTCGCCATGACGATCTTGGTGTCGGCGGCGTGAAACCCCTCGATCAGGGTCTCGACGGCGCGGGTCGCGGCCGGGTCGAGGCTCGCCGTCGGTTCGTCGAGGAACAATATTTCCGGCTCGGTCGCCCAGGCGCGGGCCAGCGCGAGACGTTGCTGCTCGCCACCCGATAGCACCCGGGCGGGCCGCCTCGCCACATGCGAGAGCCCGGCCAGCGCCAGCGCGGCGTTCGCGCGGGGCAACCGGTCGCCGCGCGGCACATCATGGGCCGCCAGCGCGTGGGTGATATTGGCAATCGCCGAGCGGCGCAGCATCACCGGCTGCTGGAAGACCATGGCCTGCCGTCGCGCGGACCGCCGACTATCGATAGCCCAGCGGACCTCGCCCGACGTGGGTCGGAGGAGCCCGTGACACAGGCGCAGCAGGAGGCTCTTGCCCGCGCCGTTCGGGCCCAGCAGGACCGTGCGCCGCCCGGCCTGCAAATCGAACGACACATCGTCGAGCAGGCGGGTGCCGCCGGCCTCGAAGGCGAGGCGGTGGACCTGCAGGGGGAGGATCGAGGCGGGGCCGCTCATGGAAGTTTTCTCATGCCAGCGCCGCCCGTTTGCCGGCCGATGTATTGATGATCTGCACGGCGGCGTTGACCGTGAGCGCCAGGAACAACAGCACGATGCCGAGGCCGAGCGCGGTCGAGAGATTGCCCTTGCTGGTCTCCAGCGCGATGGCGCTGGTCATCACCCGGGTCACATGGTCGATATTCCCGCCCACGATCATCACCGCGCCCACCTCGGCGATCGCCCGGCCGAACCCGGCGAGCACGACCGTGGCCAGGGAGTAACGCGCGTCGGTGATCAGGGTGGCCAGCGTGGTGATCGGCCCGGCGTCCAGTGACCGCAGATGCTCGCCATATTCGACCCACAGGTCGGCGACGACCTGCCGGGTGAGTGCGGCCACGATGGGCGTGACCAGGATCGTCTGGGCGATGATCATCGCCGTCGGGGTGAACAGCAGGCCCAGTACGCCGAGCGGCCCGGCGCGGGACAGGATGAGGAACACGATCAGGCCGACCACGACCGGCGGCAGGCCCATGAAGGTGTTGAGCAGCAGGATGACGAAACCGCGGCCGGGAAAGCGCTTCAGCGCCACGATGGCGCCCAGGGGAAATCCGATCAGGCAGGCGATCGCCACCGCGCTCAGACTCACCCGCACGGAGAGTCCGACGATCGACATGAAGTCGGGGTCGAAGCTGATCAACAGGGCGCCGGCTTCCGCGAAGGCTGTGACGAAGGTTTCCATGGGGCGTTCGGGTGAATCCGCTGGTTTGGGTCCGTGGCCCATTATCTATGCAGGCTGGTTGACCATGTCCAGATGAGGCGGTGTGACCTGTTGCGGGCGGGTCGCAGACCCGCCCTACATGCGGTGACGCCCATTCGTGTAGGGGCGGGTTTTAAACCCGCCCGTCTGTGCGGATGGCCGGCGACCACCACCGCGTGAATTTGGTATGCTGCACGGATCATGGCATCCAGCGACAGCATTCAGCCCAACCCGGACGATCCGCGCCTGACCGAACCGGTGCGCGGCATCGATCAGGACGGCAACCCGGTCGACGCCCGGGTCGTGGTCGAGCGGCCGCTGACGCTTTTCCTGAACGGGCAGGAGATCGTCACCATGATGACCATCGGCGACTATCCCGACTACCTCGCCGTCGGTTACCTGGCCAACCAGAACATGCTGCTGCCCGACGACACGATCACCGGCATCGACCATGACGACGACCTGGGCGTCGTGGTGGTCCGCACCGACCGGGAGACCGATTACGAGGCGCGGCTGAAGAAGAAGACCCTGACCAGCGGCTGCCCCCAGGGCACGGTGTTCGGCGAT
>JAQCFD010000302.1 GCA_027618305.1 Pseudomonadota bacterium | reverse complement strand
GCACAAGTCGTTCAATGAACATGCCAATGCAAAACCACCACCATCGGGAAGCCTATTTCCTCTATGCGCTAAGCTTCCTTTTCCTGCCCGTCGCGGTGTTGGCAACCGCTCAGCTCTGGGTTCTGGCCGTATTCGGCGTTCTCGGTATTTTCTCCATTCGGGCTATTCGCGGTCGTTTTGCGCTGAAACCAAATGGGCTTCTTGTGGTGCTTATGACACTGTTAATCGGATGGGCCGCGATCAGCAGCTTTTGGGCAATCAACCCCGAAAGAGCCATCACATCGTCCGTTCGGATTGCGCTGGTCTGCATATCTCTGATTGTACTCATCGACGCCACAAATAAGCTCGATCAGGAACAGCGGCAGAAATTCGGTTATTGGCTCGTTGGCGGGACCGTCACTGGTCTCATGTTAACCGGCACCCTCATCCTGTCGAGCAGCGCCGTCTCGGCATGGCTGGGCGGAAGCGGGCTGACTGGCCCCGAACTTGCCAACCTCAACCGCACGAGCTCAGTGATCTCTCTGCTCGTCTGGCCGGTCGCCCTCATTCTCGCACAGATTTATAGTCGTCTCGCAGCTGCCGCAGTGATCGTCTTGAGTGCCCTGTTGTTGTTTGCTTTGGCGCCTTCAACCCCACTCGTCGCCTTTGTGGTGGGCTTGGTCGCCTTTGTCATCGCCTGGATTTCCCATGGCTTGGGAAAGCGAGTCTTGCTGTTAGCGTTTGTCGGTGCGGTAGTTGTTATTCCTCTGCTCGACGTTCTGGCCCCACCAGTGATCGATTTTCTGGCCTCCAACATCGCCTCGCCCCACTCTGAGATTCATCGTCTTGTCATCTGGCAGTTCGCGGCCGAACGCATATTCGAACACCCGCTTGTCGGATGGGGACTCGATGCATCGCGTGCGATCCCGGGGAACAGTGAGCAACTCTTCCTGTTCCATTTCGGCGCAACTGCGGAGACCGGGCAAGCCCTGCCTCTGCATCCGCACAATGCCCTCATTCAGATATGGTTGGAGCTCGGACTTGTCGGCGTTATTTTGGTCGGCGCTATATTCTCCCTGATTGTGGCTTCGATACCTAAATCCTTGCACAATCGCGCCAGGTCAGCCGCGCTGATTGCGACCACCGCCTGCTCCTTTACAATTGCTCAGCTGGGATTTGGAATCTGGCAGGGCTGGTGGATGGCCACGCTCGGCCTGATGGTGATGATCGCCATCGCGACCGCAACAAATGCATCGGCCCCGGCCGCCCGTCAGGGCCATCCGGACCGAAACATCTAGGGGATCATCCTGAAAATCTGCCAGCTCAGCACGGTGGATTTCACCCTTTATCACTTCCTGCGTCCGCTTATGTACGCTATGGCAGGTGAGGGGCACGAGGTGGTTGGCGTCTGCGCGGAAGGTGATCTGGTCGATGCGGTTCGCGCCGAGGGGTTCCGTGTTGAAACAATACCCCTTGTCCGGTCCGTCGATCCGATCCGGAACATGCGTTCGGGAATCGCACTGCGGAGATTCTTCGCACAGGAAAAATTTGACCTGGTGCATGTCCACACACCGGCCGCAGCCTTTGTCGGGCGACTGGCTGCAGCGCGCGCCGGGGTGCCCAGTATCGTCTACACCGCGCACGGTTTCTACTTCCACGAAAACATGCCGCTTCCGAAACGCCTGGCGCATATCGCGGCGGAGTGGCTGGCCGGTCGCGCCACCCACACGCTGTTCACCCAGTCCGAAGAGGATGCCGCAACCGCCCGGCGACTCAAGCTTTGCCGGACCGGGGATATCGCGGCCATCGGCAATGGCAGCGACCCTGATATATTCAAGCCGGCAGAAGACCCGACGGCACGAACCCGCTTGCGCGCGGCCATCGGCACGCCGGATGATCGAGTCGTGATCTTGATGGCAGGTCGGCTGGTCGCCGAGAAAGGCTATGGCGAACTGATCGCCGCGATGCGCCATGTGGATGCCGAACTCTGGGCCGTCGGCGCACGTTTGAGTAGCGATCACGCTTCGGGAATCGAGAACGCCATCAAGGACATCGCCGATGATCCCGCGCTCGGCAAACGCGTCCGCTTTCTGGGCTATCGTCAGGATATGGCAGACCTGATGCGCGCGGCCGATATCTTCACGCTACCCTCACATCGCGAAGGCATGCCGCGCTCGATCATCGAGGCCATGCTGACGGGCCTGCCGGTGGTGGCCACGGATATTCGCGGTAGCCGGGAAGAGGTTGTGGAGGGTGAAACCGGGCTTCTCGTTCCGGTGAAGGACGCCAGCGCGCTGGCCGGGGCCCTGCAATTCCTGGCACGTGATCCGGCGCGGCGGGCGGCGATGGGCCGGGCCGGGCTGGCGCGCGCGCGACGGCTGTATGACGAAAAGCTGGTCATTTCCCGCCAGCTCGACCACCTCGGACTGAGGGCTGTCTAACCGGTCCGGTTTTGTGCGTCCCGGGCCCGGCACCTTGCCGGGCCTTTGTTTTTGCCGCTACAAGCGGACCACCATCGTCCACCCGAAGACTCTGCCTTGATCTGGACCATCGTCATTCTCGTCGCCGGAACCGCCCTTGCCACCGCAGGGATGGTCTGGATTGTGCGCGGACAGCTCCTGCGGCACGACATCCTCGACACCCCGAACGCCCGCAGCTCCCATGATGTGCCCACACCGCGCGGTGGCGGCATCGGGGTCATGATCGTTCTGCTGCCCGTCTGGATCGGGATCGCCTTTGCCACAACCGGTGAACCCGGACTGACCTCGCGCTGGGTCATTCCGCTGGCCGCCATCGCGCTGGCGTCGATTTCGTGGATCGATGATCTGCGCTCGCTGGGCGCCCTGCCACGCCTGGGTGTGCAGGTGATCGCCGCCATTGCGGGAGTCGCGATGTTGCCTGAACCCGTGTTTCAGGGTCTCCTTCCCATCTGGCTCGACGCCACCATTGCCGCCATCGGCTGGATCTGGTTCGTGAACCTTTTCAATTTCATGGACGGCATAGATGGCATCAGCGGCGTCGAAGCCATCGGGATCGGAAGCGGCATCGCGCTGATCGGGTTCATCACCATGGAAGCGCAAACCGCCATGCCCTGGCATGGGCTGATGATCGCCGCTGCAGCTGCAGGATTTCTGGTCTGGAACTGGCACCCGGCCCGGATTTTCCTGGGCGATATCGGCAGCATTCCGCTGGGATACCTGCTGGGCTGGTTGCTGCTGTCCCTTGCGGCTGCCGGTGATCTGCAGGCCGCAATCATTCTGCCGCTCTACTATCTTGTCGACGCCACGCTCACCCTGCTTCGCCGCCTGCAGCGGGGCGAAAAAATCTGGCAGGCGCACCGCGAACACTACTATCAGAGGGCGGTTCAGAACGGGCGAAGCCACGCTCAGGTCAGCCGCGCGGTCGGCCTGACCAACATTGCCCTGATCGGCCTTGCCGTACTCAGCACGAATACTGCTATGCAGGGGGTCTCGTCATGGCTTGCCGTACTCGCAGCC
>JAQCFD010000301.1 GCA_027618305.1 Pseudomonadota bacterium | reverse complement strand
CATCCCTATGGAGGTCAAAAGAATGATGCACTAACATTTAAAACGGACCAGACAGTGGGGGCAGGTCAACCCAGCATCAAGCTAGACCACCCATCTAACAAACGGCGCGAACAAAGTCTGTTCCCATCCGCAACAGGTTTGGGAAGGTGGACATGTCTGGCGCAACAGAAACACCCTTTGACTTGGCGGATATGTCCTGCATCTTGGGCTGTCCCGACACGCAATAGCAGTTTTCCCGGCGCCGGCAAACATCCGGATCACCGGCCCTTCGAACGAACGATCCGCCGCCGTCTCCACACTGAACGCGACGGGCCAGGAGCAAACCCCATGGAACTTCACCCCCAGATCCGTAAGGCCGTTGGCATGCTGGCCGGCGTCAGCTTTCCGGACCTCACGCCCGGCGAGGCTCGAGCGACGCTGCGCGAAAAGGTCGCCATCCTGAATCAGCCACCCGCGCCCCTGCGCCGGGTGATGGACCTGTATCCGGCCGGGCCCGGTGGTCCCCTGCCATTACGTGTCTACGTGCCCGTCACCGCGCCTGCCGACACACCGCTTCCGGTTGTCGTTTACTTCCATGGCGGCGGCTGGACCATCGGTTGCCACGATACGGTGGAGCCGCAATGCCGCTACATGGCCAACGCCGCGCGCGCGATCTTCGTTTCCGTCGAGTACCGGTTGGCCCCCGAGCACAAGTTTCCGGCCGCCTTCGATGACTGCCAGTGGGCAGTGCGTTGGGTACATGAGCATGCCAGCGAGATCGGTGCCGATCCCGCCCGCATCGCCGTCGCCGGTGACAGCGCCGGCGGCAACCTGACAGCCGTCACGGCCCAGCAGTTGCGCGACACCGGCCCACAGCTGTCCGCGCAGGTGTTGATCTGCCCGATCACCAATCTGATTTTCGACACTCCGTCCTACGCGGAAAATGCCGACGGACCGGTCCTGACGCGCCGCATGCAGGAACGCTGGGTGGAAAATTATCTCGACGACGCGGCGCTGCGCCATGACCCGCGCGTCTCGCCGCTCTTGGCGAACGATTTTTCGGAGCTGCCGCCGGCAACGGTCATCACCGCGAGTCACGACCCGCTGCGTGATGAGGGCATTGCCTATGCCCAACGCCTCGCCGACGCGGGCGTGCCGGTGCGTCAGCGCAACTGGGAGGGCTACACCCACCTGTTCCCCAGCATGGGAGGCTATGTCGATGCCGCCTTCGAAGCCCTCGACTTCGCTGCCGAAGGATTGCGCCACGCGTTCTATCCCGAATAGGGCCTAGAACAACGACCGCACCATCCCGCCATCGGCGCGCGGCGCGCTGCCGTTGATGGCCGACGACTGCGGCGAGCACAGGAAGGCCGCGACGGCGGCGATCTCCTCCGGCCGTGCCCAGCGCTGCAGGAGCGACGTTCGCCCTTCGCCTTCGGCGAAATAGCCCTTGCTCATTTCTTCCGGCGTCGTGCCTTCAATTTCGGCCATCTGCTGCATGAAGGCATCCACGCCGTCGGTCCATGTCGGGGCCACCTGAAGTGTGTTCACGGTCACACCGGTCTCGCGCGTGCGTTCCGCCAGGCTGCGCGCGATGGACACGAGCGCGGTCTTGGTCATCGCGTAGTGTGCCATCGACGGGTTGGGCTTCGAGCTCTGGTCCGAACCGATGAACAGCACCCGCCCCCAGCCCCGCTCAAGCATGGCCGGCATCAAGGACCGCGACAGGCGCACGGCACTCATGACGTTGAGGTCGAACATCGCCTGCCAGTCGGCATCCTCGATGTCGAAGAACTCGTTGACGGTAAACATGCCGGCGTTGTTCACGAGAATGTCGATCGGGCCGTCCCTGGTCGCGAATTCTGCCAGTGCTGCCGCACCCTCGGCCGTCGAGAGATCCGCAGTACAGCCCGCGACATCGCCCGCGATATCGCGTACCGCCTGGCTTACCCGATCTTCGTCCCTGCCGTTGACGATAACCGAGGCTCCCTCGGCGGCCAGCGTCTCCGCGATGGCGCGTCCGATACCCAGCGTTGACCCGCTGACGAGCGCGCGCTTCCCATTCAAACCGAGATCCATGACATTATTTCCCTTCCAGTCTTCCCAGACCGTGCCGGTTCAGCGCCGATTTGTCACCCGCCTCGACGCCGTGATCGCGAGACGCTACTAGACGGCACGTCCCGCGCACCATCCTGGCAGAAGGAAGAGGACCCGATGGCATCACGCAATGTCGATCTGATCGACCGAACCACCGTTTTCCAGGGTTATTTCCGGATCGACCAATACAAGCTTCGACATGAAACCTTTGCCGGCGGCATGTCGGAAGAGATCGTTCGAGAGGTTTTCGAACGTGGACATGCCGCGGCGGCTCTGCCCTATGATCCGGCACGCGACGAGATTGTCCTGCTCGAGCAGTTCCGGGTCGGCGCCCTGGCCGCCGGGCGTGAGCCCTGGCTGATTGAGGTTGTGGCCGGAATTATTGAAGACGGCGAAACAGCCGAAGATGTCGCGCGCCGTGAAACCCTGGAGGAAGCCGGGCTCGACGTGACTGATCTCGAGCGGGCCACCTCGATCCTGGTGTCCCCAGGCGGCACAAGCGAGACGCTGGAACTCTATTGCGCACGGGTGGACACCACGGATGCCGGGGGTGTCTTCGGCCTCGACGATGAAGTCGAGGATATCCGGGCGTTTGTACTGCCGGGAAGCGAGGTCGAGGGCTTGCTCGCGTCAGGCCAGGTAAACAATGCGACTGCGGTGATCGCGCTACAATGGTTCCTCCTGAACCGGGACCGACTCCAGACCCTCTGGAACAGGTGAACAGCCGCCCGCACGCTTGCAGGGTCCCGGGGCGGCAGCTACATTCCCGCCAAGCGTATTTACCCGGGAATCACACACAAAAGGCAGTGAAATGAACGTTCGCGACGGTTTCATCGAAGCGGTCGGCAATACGCCGCTGATTAAGTTGCGCCGGGCCTCGGAAGAGACCGGCTGCACCATCCTGGGAAAAGCTGAATTTCTCAATCCCGCCGGCTCCGTCAAGGACCGCGCCGCACTGGCCATCGTCAAGGATGCCGAGGCGAAGGGCCTGCTGCAGCCGGGTGGTGTCATTGTCGAGGGTACGGCCGGCAACACGGGCATCGGGCTGGCACATGTGGCCAATGCCTTGGGCTACCGGACGGTCATCGTCATTCCCGAGACTCAGACCCAGGAAAAGAAGGACGCGCTCCGCCAGGCCGGCGCCGAGCTGATCGAAGTGCCCGCGGTGCCCTACAAGGACCCCAACAACTACATCAAATACTCCGGCCGTCTGGCCGAAGAGATCGCCGCCAAGGAAGACGCCGGCGCCATCTGGGCCAACCAGTTCGACAATGTGGCCAACAAGCAGGGCCATTACGAAACCACCGGGCCAGAGATCTGGCGGCAAACCGATGGCAAAATCGACGGCTTCATCTGCGCAGTGGGCTCTGGCGGCACCCTGGCCGGCATTGCCGATTACCTGCG
>JAQCFD010000300.1 GCA_027618305.1 Pseudomonadota bacterium | reverse complement strand
CATGCCCGAGCGGATCGCAGCGCTGGTCTATATCAATGCCTTTATTGCCGCCGACGGTGTGTCTCAGAACGACATGCTGCCCGATTGGCGCCGCGAGATGATCGAGAAAGAGGTGGCGGCGGACCCGGATTCCTGGCGCATGCCACCCCCCGCCCCCGATCTGATCGGCGTGGACGACCCTGACGATGCCGCCTGGATCAAGGCGAAAATGACGATCCAGTCCGCCAAGACATTCCATGACCGGGCAACAATCACAGGTGCAATCGATGCGATCACCAATCGCACCTATGTCCGCGCGACCGGATACCGGAATTCCACGTTCGATGCGAATGTCGCCGCCTATGGCGATCACCCGACATGGCGGGCGGAGATTCTCGACACCAGCCATGATGCCATGATCACGGCCGTCGACGACGTGGTGCGTATCCTGAAAGAGGTCGCCGCCAGCGTGTCTGAATGAGGCTTTCCCCAACAAAAAGAGCCGCCCCGTTAGGGGCGGCTCCGTGAGCGGGCATCTTGTCAGCCCATGGTCTTTGAAAGACCTGTGTCTCTGTCCGGCCTACAGAGGTTGCTCCATAGTCCGAACCCGACACGTTGGGTTGAACATAATGCCTATCATCTCACTCGACATCGGATCACCTCCTTTCAATTGTTGAACGGTATCGAAACCCTAACACCGGATTCCGCGTCGGTTCCAAGGGGAAACTGACCTGTCATCAAAGTTTCATTCAGCCGCCAGCGCGCGATACTTTTCAGGAATCTCCAGATCGAATATCCGCGCCGCGTTGTAACCGAGGATGTTGCGCTTGGCCTTCTCGTCGAGAAACGGCAGGTCCCAGATGGTCGCCGGCAGGTCGAAATCCCAATGGGGCCAGTCCGATGCGAACAACATCTGCGTCTCCGCGCTCATCGCCTCCATCGACGCCGCCAGTAGCGTCTCGTTCGTGCGCTCGAGCGGCTGGGTCGTGTAGAACATGTCGCGCATGTATTCACTGGGCAGCTTCTTGAGCAGCGGCGCCTCGGACGTGCGCATCATGTACTCATGATCGAGCCGCTGCATGATGAAAGGCAGCCAGGCGACGCCGCTCTCGATCCACATCACCTTCAGCTTCGGAAACCGCTCGGGCAGACCATTGATAATCCAGTTCGTCAGATGCACCAGGTTGCACAGCACGAAGGAAATCGCATGCATCGAGATGAAGCGATTGAGCTGGGAGGTGTACTCATTCTGCCAGTTCAGATGGGTATGAAAACCGAGCACCTGCCCGGATTCCTCCAGCATGCCGTAGAGCCGCATATACTCGTTCGCGTGGACCGGCTTGTGGCGCGATGATGTGATCAAGAACCCGGCGACGCCGGGCTTGCCCAGGAACCGCTTGACCGTCGCCTCGGCCTCCACCGGATTGTTGAACGGCAGATACATCATCGCCTTGATCCGCTGGTCTTCCGGCAGCACCCGTTCGACCAGCCAGCGGTTATAGGCCGTGGCCAGATGGACCTCCATTTCCGGCACGGGATGCATCCCGAGGAACAGCATCGCGTTGGGGAACATCACCTGATAGTCGAGCCCCATCTGGTCCATGCAACGGCGTGCCAGGATGGTCTCGCGGGAGAGTTCGCTCTCCTCAACGGCTTCCTTCAGACCCTGACCATGGGGGATACGGCCCCAGACATTCTGCCATTGCAACCCGTTGGTGCCGTTCAGAAAAGCACCACGCTTACTACCATCGCCGAATGCGGACGCCGCCTCGCGGATCACCGGATCTTCGACATAGTCCATGATCTCGGGCCAGTTGCCGCCATCGCTGATGTGGGAATCGATATCGACGATGAACACATCGTCGAGCTGACGCTCCTCGGCCTGTTTGCGTGCATTGGCCAGCAGCTCCCGGCTGTCCGTCCAATCATCAATCTCCGGATAAGTCCGTTTGAAGCCGTCATCCGTTGCCATCGTTGCCCTCCCCGGCGGGCTGCGCCCGCCCGGCCCACATCGCCAAGTCAAATAGGTTTAAATCGGCGGCGCGCAACAACGCCGTCACCGTCACCGCCACATCGGTGGCCGTCAGAATACCGCCGTCTGCGAGTGGCGAGAAACTGCGCGCCTCCACATCGGTCTTGCGCGCGTAAAGCCGCGTCGCGGTCGTCAGGAGTTGCTGCACACTCGCGTCCGAGATGTCCGCGGTCTCACCAGCGGCCAATCGGCGATTACCCTCACGCATCGTCGCTTCCGCCAGTGATGCAAAATCGGTCTCAGACGGTGACATAAACCGCTCCATCGCGAATCGTGACCGGGAAACCGCGCAACCGCGTCTCCGCATCACCCGGATGGACCCCGGTCCGAATATTGAACTCGTAGCCGTGCCACGGGCAGATGATGTGCACATCTGCCTCGACGAACTCGTAACCGTGGGCGCGCTTCTCGTCGTCGAGCACCTCATTCACCCGGTTCATGATACGGCCCTGGCAGACAGGCCCGCCGGCATGGGGACAATTGCTCTCCCAGGCGAAAAACTCGTCGCCCAATCGGAAAACACCGATCTCCAGGGCGCCTTCCACGACGATCCGCCGCTCGCGATCGGCCAGATCATCGACCTTCGCCACAAACAGTTCCGACACCTGTATCCCCCAAATAAGAATGGCCAGTACAAAACCGACCAGACGCTACATTGGCGCGTCAACGCCCCGCAATATCGACCAACGGAAAATTTCTAAGCCTTGCCGTGCGGCCCGGTCAATGGGAAGCGCGGACAGTCGCCATGATCCATGCGCTGGCTGTGCACGTACACACGTGCATCAATGTTCAACCTTGGAGACGACTAAATGAACTCGTTCACACGCCTTGCATCTACCGTAATTATCGCCGGAACCGTTGCCCTGTCTTCGACCGTCGCGATGGCAAAGGACATTGTCGTTACTGCGGTTGAAAACAGCCAGTTCTCAACGCTTGTTGCCGCAGTTCAGGCAGCGGCGCTGGTCGACACACTCAAGGGCGATGGTCCGTTCACCGTGTTCGCACCAACCAATGAAGCCTTCGCAAAACTGCCTGCTGGCACTGTCGAAAACCTCCTCAAGCCGGAAAACAAGGACCAGCTCGTTGCAGTGCTGACCTACCATGTCCTGCCCGGCAAGGTGATGTCGGCTGATCTGGCCGGCAAGAAGCTAAGCGCGAAGACCGTCCAGGGCAGCAATGTCGACATTGACGCCACGAACGGTGTATCGGTCGACAACGCCAAGGTGATCACGGCCGATATCGAAACGTCCAACGGCGTGATCCACGTTATCGACACCGTTATTCTTCCGAACTAACACAAGGCTCACCATGAGCCCGCAGGCACCCTGGTGCCATGATCGGGCACCGCACGGGGCCGGCCAAAGATCGGCCCCGTGCGGACACCCCAACCAGAACTCAAAGCCGACGCCGGGAACAACGCGATGGTCTCCAAATATCTCGCCACCTACGCCGTGACACTGGTCGCGTTCCTGATCATCGACGGGATTTGGCTCCCCC
>JAQCFD010000299.1 GCA_027618305.1 Pseudomonadota bacterium | reverse complement strand
TTACCTGGACAGTCCCATGGCGATCGCCGCCACCGAGATTTACGAACGCTTCCATCACGATTTCAATCGCGGCCACCGAAGGGCACTGGGCTCAGGCGATGCCGGCGATTTTCACGCCTTTCTTCCGGTCCTGCAGTATTCTCAAACGCCGGAAGATTCCATGGCCCTCAACCGCGTTACGTCCGGGGCGATCATCATTGCCGGCAGCGGGATGTGCACAGGCGGGAGAATCCGCCACCACCTCAAGCACAATCTGCCGCGCGGCAACACCGATGTCATTATCGTCGGGTTCCAGGCGCGCGGTACACCCGGCCGCGCCCTGGTTGACGGGGGCCGGACATTCCGCATCCATGGCAAGGAAATCCGGGTAAAGGCCAGGATTCATACGCTCGGCGGTTTCTCGGCACATGCCGGACAATCCCAGTTGTTGGAATGGGTTCAGGGATTCAAGAACGGAGATCGCCGCATCTTTCTGGTCCACGGGGAAGACAAGGCAAAGGTCGCGCTTCAAGCGGAGCTGATACGGAAGGGCCATGACGCCATCATTCCACGTCTCGGCACGACTATCGAGGTGTGAGGGCGCCAGTTCACAAAATTCGACGCCGCGCGTCTGCCTTTTTGTCGTCGAGGGTTCGAACGGCAATATTGGAAGTAAATGGCGGAGGGGGCGGGATTCGAACCCGCGAAGGAGCTTACACCCCTTAACGATTTAGCAAACCGTCGCCTTCAGCCACTCGGCCACCCCTCCGCACGAGAGTGGGTCATCACGACGTATGCGGGTGGGGTTGTGCCAAGCCCTTCAGCGCCTGTCAATCCAGCGAAGGCACGGCGGCAAAATAGATTGCCCTGGCCCGGCCTGGACTAGAGGGCGCTCCAGCGCTGGTAGGCGTCTTTCATCGCTTCGAGCGATGTCGCAACAGCTGCAGAATCCATCCCCGGCTTGTCGCAGACGATGCGGTAATCGTTTCGCGCTTCGACGAATTCGATCCAGAGATCGGCCTGACAAAGCGCAATCGCACCATCACGTCGCTGCCCATCGCCTTCGGACAAATCCCTGTCCAGTCGCGCGAGGACTTCGCGTATGCGTGAGGCGATTTCGATCTCGCCCACGGCATAGGCGTGGTTGAAGGCCGCGAGAATCTTGTCGCTCAATCGACGATTGTAACGGGGTAGCCCCGTGTCCGATGTGATCGCGACCGTGTTCTCGGCGCTGCTGACGGTATCGAGTTCGATATCGAGTTCAGTGGAGGTGGCCATCGTCGGCGCTCCCAGTGTTGCCACGACAGTGGGTTGCCGCAACGGCGGCGGATTGGAAAACCCTATGCAAACAGCATTGCCGAATGGTTAACGCCGCGTGAAAAAACACAGCGGGAAACTTCACCAAATTTAAATCAAATGCGTCCTATCGTATTCGCCGGAACCGCAAACCAAGGAGTTGTGTGATGGCAAGTTTCACGAAACGATCCCTCGAGACGCTGATCGATCTGGTCGAAATCAAACTGTCCTGCATTCAGGTGTTCGACCGGGATGACGCAAAGGAACTGGCGGCACTGGAACAGGCCCGCCGCGAACTTGTGGCACTCGTCCCGGGCCGCGGTGACGCGACCGTCGTGCGCTTCCCTGAAATCGAAGCACAGCGCGCCGCAGGTTAACCTGAGAACAGCGCCGGTCAGGCAGACGCCGCCAGCGCCTGCTCAAGATCGGCGATGAGATCGTCGGTATCCTCGATGCCGACCGACAGGCGCAGCAGATCGTCGGGAAACGGGCTGTCGACGCCTTCCACGGTCGCGCGATGCTCGATCAGGCTCTCGACACCCCCCAGGGACGTCGCGCGCACAATGAGCTTCACATGCCTGGCGACGCTCAGCGCCGCTGTGGCGCCACCCTTCACCCGTATCGACATCATCCCGCCGAAACCGCCATCCATCTGACGGGCCGCCACCGCGTGGCCGGCATGCGTCGGCAACCCCGGATACAGAACTTTAACCACCCCGGCATGCCCGGACAGATGTTCAGCGATGCGCTGTGCCGACGCGGACGCGCGCTCGACGCGCAAATACAATGTCCGCAGGCCGCGCATCAGGAGCCAGGCTTCGAACGGGCCGAGCATGCCGCCATTCTCGAAGCGCAGATAGTTCATCCGCTCCCAGCGTTCATCCTCGCGTGCCGTCACCAGCACGCCGGCCAGCACGTCGCCATGTCCGTTCAGATACTTGGTGCCGGAATGCATGACGATATCGGCGCCGTGAGCCAGCGGCCGCGACAGCACGGGCGTCGCGACGGTTGAATCGACCCCCAGCATCGCGCCGGCGTCGTGGGCGATTCGCGCCGCCTCTTCGATATCGGTGATGTCCCAGGTCGGATTGCACGGCGTCTCGACCCAGACGAGCTTGGTTTTACCCGGACGGATCGCCGCGGCGATGGCCGCCGTGTCACCCGGCGTCACGAAATCGACCTGCAAACCCCAATGGCGGCCGACATTCACCAGCCAGTTCCGCAGCCCGAAATACATGACCGTCGGGGCAACCACATGGTCGCCGGGGGACAGCGACAGCATCACCGTCGTCGCGGCCGCCATCCCGGAGCTGAAGACCATCGCGTCGGCCCCCTCCTCCAGCGCGGCAAGCAGGGCTTCGACCTGCTCGTAGGTGGGATTTTCGTCACGGGTGTATCCGCGATTGCCGACCTTCTCGTAATTCTCGTCCCGGGCATAATTGGTGGACAGGTGAATGGGCGGCACGACCGCATTCGTGGACGGGTCGAGCCAGCCGAGCGCCTGTGCGGCCAGCGTTGACGGTTTGCGAGGTTTGTCGACGTTATTTGCCATGGTCGCCGGGTTTTACGCCGATCCACCGTGATTTGGAACAAACATCCGGAACGGCGCGTGAAACAGGCACCTGCAGACCCCCCGGCGCCCCGTTCGCCCGCAACGCGATTCTGGTATTCGCGCAACCGGCGATACTGCTGTGCCTTTCGCCATTAGCCGGTATCATGGCGCACCCATTGCCCGCCTAAACCACGAGAACTCGCCATGCCCGCATATCTGATCGCCTCCATGAACGTGCACAGCCCGGACATCTACGAGGGGTATAAGGCCGAGGTGCCGGCACATATCGCAGCCCATGGCGGGTGCTACATCGTGCGCGGCGGGGCGTGCGACGTCGTCGAAGGGACCTGGCCCGCGGAACGGATTGCGGTTTTGGAGTTCCCCGATTTCGACAGCGCGAACGCCTTCGTCGACGATCCGGCCTATGCGCCGGTCGCGGCGATCCGCCAGCGGGCCGCAGAGTCCCATCTCTGGATCGTCGAAGGTCATGACAGCGGCGCCACCGCCGACGGCCTGCACGCCTTCCTGATCGCCAAGGTCCGGATGACCGATCCGGCCGCCTACAAGCCCTATGCCGAACAGGTCCCCGCCGTCATGGCCGACGCCGCGGGGACATTCCTGGCGCGTGGTGGTGCGACCCGTTCCGTCGAGGGCGGCATGGCGCTGGACCGGCTGGTCATCGTCGGC
>JAQCFD010000298.1 GCA_027618305.1 Pseudomonadota bacterium | reverse complement strand
GCGCCGCGACCGGGCGGATTTTTTCTGCACCACCGGCGAGGGCCTGCGGGGCAAGCGGGCGCTCGAATGGAAGCTGGTGGATGCGCTGGTGCCCCGCTCGAAGCTGGACGAGACGGTGAGCGCGCGGACCGCCGCGAGGGTCGATGCGTCGGACCGCCCGGCCGACGGCCAGGGAATTGAACTGACGCCGCTCGCGCGCGAGATCACCGAAACAGAGCTCACCTACCCCAACCTGACCGTAGCGCTCGACCGGGACGCGCGCACCGCGACCTTCACCGTGCGTGCGCCCGCTGCCGCGCCACCCGCCGACCTTGCCGGCATTCACGCGCTGGGCGTGGATTTCTGGCCCCTGGCGATCGCCCGCGCGCTCGATGACGCGATCCTGCATCTGCGGTTCAACGAGACCGAAATCGGCACCTGGGTGTTCCGGACCGAGGGCGACGGCGAGCTGGTCGCCGCCCACGACGCCGCCCTTCTCGACCACCAGGACGACTGGCTGGTGCGCGAGATCACGCTGTATCTGCGGCGCACGCTGAAACGCATCGACGTGTCCGCCCGGTCCCTGCTGGCGCTGATCGAGCCCGGCTCCTGCTTCACGGGCACGTTGCTCGAACTGGCGCTGGCCGCCGACCAATCCTACATGCTCGACGGGACGTTCGAGGAAGACGGCTCGAACCTGCCGCCCGCGACGATCCGCCTGACCGGCATGAACACGGGCCCGCTGGAGATGTGCACCGGGCTGACCCGCCTGCAATCGCGCTTCTATGGCGACGACGACGCGCTGGCCGCCGCCGAAGACGAGATCGGCCAGGACCTCGAGGCGGTCGACGCCGAAGAACTCGGCCTCGTCACCTTCGCGCCCGACGACATCGACTGGGAAGATGAAGTACGCCTGGCCATCGAGGCGCGCGCGGCCTTCTCTCCCGACGCGCTGACGGGCATGGAGGCGAACCTGCGCTTCCCCGGCCCCGAGACCATCGAGAGCAAGATCTTCGCGCGGCTAAGCGCATGGCAGAACTGGATTTTCCAACGCCCCAACGCCGTGGGCGACGGCGGCGCGCTGGAGCTCTTCGGCACCGGCAAACAACCCGAATACGACCGCAGGCGGGTCTGAGATCATGAAAGCCGACTATAACGAGATGATCCCCAACAACGTCCATCTGGGCGACGACCGGCGATTGCAGCGCGCGCTGGAGCGCTGGCACCCGGCCTATATCCAGTGGTGGAAGGACATGGGGCCGGTCGAGGCCAACGACATCGAGGTGTATCTGCGCACGGCCATCAGCGTAGATACCGACGGCTGGGCCCATTTCGACCATGTGAAGATGCCCGACTATCGCTGGGGCATCTTCCTCGCCGAGCCGGACCCGGACCGCAAGATCGCCTTCGGCGCCCACAAGGGCGAGCCTGTGTGGTCGGACGTGCCGGGCGAGTACCGCTCGGAGCTGCGCCGCCTGATCGTGACCCAGGGGGACACCGAGCCCGCCTCGGTCGAGCAGCAGCGCCAGCTGGGCCGCACCGCGCCGTCGCTCTATGACCTGCGCAATCTCTACCAGGTGAATGTGGAGGAAGGCCGCCATCTGTGGGCCATGGTCTATCTGCTGCACGCCTATTTCGGGCGCGACGGGCGCGAGGAGGCCGACGAGATGCTCGAGCGCCACGCGGGCGACCCGGACCGGCCGCGGATCCTGAAGGCGTTCAACGAGCAGACCGACGACTGGCTGTCCTTCTTCATGTTTACGTATTTCCAGGACCGGGACGGCAAGTTCCAGCTCGCCGCGCTGGCCGAATCCGGCTTCGACCCCCTGTCGCGCACCTGCCGCTTCATGCTGACGGAGGAGGCCCACCACATGTTCGTGGGCGAGACCGGGGTCATGCGCATCCTGCAGCGCACCTGCGAGCTGATGCGCCAGCATGACTGTGTCGATGTGCGGCCGTTCGGCGGGATCAACCTCGAGACGGTGCAGAAGTGGATCAACTTCCACTACTCGATCTGCCTCGACCTGTTCGGATCGGAACGCTCGACCAACGCGGCGAACTATTTCTCCATGGGGCTCAAGGGCCGCTACCAGGAAACCAAGATCGACGATGACCACAAGCTCGACGGCGAGCAGATGGAGATCGCCAGGGTCACCGACGACGGCACCCTCGACACCGAGACCATCGCCGCGCTCACGGCGATGAACCTCAAGTTGCGCCAGGACTACACCGCCGACAGCCAGCGCGGGCTCAACCGCTTCAACAAGATGATCGCGGCCCACGAGATCGACGTCGAACTCACCCTGCCCGACGAGAAGTTCAACCGCTCGATCGGCATCTATTCGGGCATCGAGGCCACCCCGGAGGGCGAGATCATCTCCGGCGAGGAATGGGCGAAGCGCAAGGCCGGATGGCTGCCGACCGACGAGGACCAGGCCTATGTGAATTCCCTGATGGTGCCGGTGACCGAGCCGGGCCAGATGGCCGGCTGGATCGCGCCGCCCAAGCGCGGCATCCACGGCCGGCCCATCGACTATGAATATGTGCTGTTTCACTGAGCCGACGAAATGCCTCATGCTGAGCCTGTCGAAGCATGAGGGCGGACGCCCTCGCCCTTCGACAGGCTCAGGGTGAGGACGTAACGGGAAAATCTTGATGACCCCCAACACCGTCACCGTCGACACGTCCACCAGCCCCGCGAAACTTACGTTCGCGGACCGGTTCAACGTCGCCGTGCCGTTCATCGACCGGCACCTGGCCGAGGGCCGGGGCGACAAGGTCGCCATCCGGGATGATGACGGCGACACGAGCTACGCCGAGCTCGCCGAGGCCGTGAACCGCGCGGGCAACGCGCTGGCCGACCTGGGCCTCGCGCAAGGCGACCGGGTGATCCTGGCCATCAAGGACAGCCCGGCCTTCTTCTTCGCCTTCTGGGGGGCGATCAAGGCGGGCTTCGTGCCGGTGCCCGTGAACACGCTGCTGCGGGCGGGTGACCACCAGTTCATCATCGAGGATTCAGGCGCGGCCTGCGTGATCTGGTCGCCGGAATTCGCCGAGACCATGCAGCCGGCCATCGCGGCGGCAAACCCGGCGCATAATTTCGCGACCGAGGGCGGCGACGACAGCCTCGCCGGGCGGATGGCGGCGGCCTCACCGGCGCTTGAGGCCGCCCCCGCCACCGCCGAGGCCGACTGCTTCTGGCTCTACACGTCCGGCTCCACCGGCACGCCCAAGGGCGCGGTCCACGCCCACCGGGACATGGTGGTGACCAGCCAGTATTACGGGGTCGAGACCCTGGGCGTGACGCCCGACGACATCCACTTCTCCGCCGCCAAGCTGTTCTTCGCCTACGGGCTGGGCAACGCCATGACCCTGCCCCTGTGGACCGGCGGCCAGGCGGTGCTGTTCGCCGGGCGGCCGACACCGGACATCATGGCCGACCATATCGAACGCTACCGCCCGACCCTGTACTACGCCGTGCCGACGCTGTTCGCGGCCCAGCTCCATGCGCTGGAGGCCAAAGAGGCGGACTTCGCGAGCCTGCGGGCGTGTGTCTCGGCGG
>JAQCFD010000015.1 GCA_027618305.1 Pseudomonadota bacterium | reverse complement strand
TGCGCTAGCCGCCGGCTAGATGTCCAGTTTCTCGGCATGTTCACGCAATGCCTTGAGCTGTGCCGCACTGGCATCCGCGCCGAACATGGTTTGCATGAGCGCGATGCGGCGTTCGTGCGTGTATATCCGTGCGTCGTGAATTGTCAGCTCCGAGGCGCCGCGTTGCTGCACGGCCTCGGCGAGAATACGTGACTTTCCGGCCGGTGATAGTAAGTCGCATACGATGCCTTGCGTGGGAAATAGCGCCGCGCTGCCAACGACGGCGTTGACGCCATACTCGGTCAGGCTGGCATCAATGACCGCGCTTCGCGGCGGCATCAGGGCGAGGAGCCGATCATGCTCGGTCGGGTTTTCCACATGGCGTATTTCGAGTTCGCCCTGTTTCACCCGGCTTTCGATGCGCTGGCGTACGTCTGCCAGGCCCTTTGCATCCGTGCTGGCGATGGTGACCTTGCTCGGGCGTGCGTTGCAGGCCCCCATGGACACGGCCGCCGCGACGGCGCGGGCGTCCGGGCCGGATCCGAGAATCAGAAGTTCCGGCGTTTCGCGTGGCAGAATCCGATCAATCGCGCGCGTCGCTGCCTCCAGACGAGGGGCCGCGGCGCGCAACCGACCGGGCTGACGCACAATAACGCCGACTTCACCGAGGATCAGGCAGGCATCATCAATATCGTCATAGGCATCGCTGGCTTCGTCGAGAAATTGCGGCGCCAGCCCCGCGATAAATGCACCGCGTGCGTTGTATTCATCCTGCAGGAACTCAAGGATAGCGCTGCGGTCGGCCAGGCTGACATCAGGTGCTGTGACGAGGTCCGAAATCTCACAAGGTCCCACGTTCAGAGTGTCCAACGCGGTCTCGATCAGGGATTGGAACGGCGCGCCGCCAGGCAATGCGCCCAGCACATATACCGTGGGGCCCTTTGGCGATGTCGGAATTGTAATCATGAAAGCACTCGGCCTTTCTGGCAGCAGATCAAGCAAGTACCTACAATGATACTATCACGTTCGGTTTGCCGGTGCGGTGTAAGATGATAGCTTTATCTGTGCTCGTTCCGGCGTTCGGGACGGCAGAATAACCAATTCATATCAAAGAGTTGTAGTTGGGGGGTTGAATTGCGCACAGGTGGTCAGGTCTTGGTCGATACCCTGGTCTTGCATGGGGTAGACACGGTTTTCTGTGTCCCGGGGGAGAGCTATCTCGCCGCGCTGGATGCACTTTATGACGTTCGTGATTCGGTACGGGTCATCACCTGCCGGCATGAGAATGGCGCGGCATACGCCGCCGAGGCCTATGGCAAGCTGACCGGCAAACCCGGTATCGCCTTTGTGACGCGCGGCCCGGGGGCCTGTAACGCCAGCATCGGGGTCCACACGGCGTTGCAGGATTCCTCACCGATGATTTTGTTCGTGGGGCAGGTGCCACGCGAATTTCGTGGCCGCGAGGCGTTTCAGGAGATCGATTTCGAGGCGATGTTCGCGCCGGTGGCCAAGTGGGCGGTCGAGGTGGACGATGCCGCCCGTATGCCCGAGATCACGGCACGCGCCTTTGCCGTTGCGGCCGGCGGTCGCCCCGGCCCCGTGGTGGTCTCGCTGCCCGAAGACATGCTGACGGATGAGGTTGATGTGGCAGACGCGAAAGTCGCGGCGCATGCCTCACCCGAGCCGAGCGACGAGGATATGGCGCGCATGCGCGAACTCCTGTCGGCGTCTGAACGCCCCCTGGTCATCTTTGGCGGCGGCGGCTGGTCGGCGAAGATTTGCGCCGAGTTCGAGGCGTTTTGTGAATCGAACGGCCTGCCGGCCGTCTCCTCGTTCCGGACGATGGACATCTTCAACAATGACCATCCGAACTTCGTGGGCGAGCTTGGCTACAACACCAACCCCAAACTCACACAGCGGGTCCTCGATGCGGACCTCCTGCTGGTGGTCGGTGCGCGGCTGGGGGAGACGACGTCCCAGGCCTATACCATCGTGAAGGCCCCGCGGCCGGACCAGACGATGATCCATGTCTATCCCGACCACAGCGAGTTGGGGCGGGTGTACCAGGCCGATTTGCCGGTCGCCTCGGGGATCGGTGCCTTCGTGTCGAAGGCGCGCCGGCACCTCCAGCTCGATCCCGGCCGATGGCAAACCTGGCTCAAGGACGGGCGCGCCGATTTCGATGCCTGGACGGTACCGACCGATGTGCCCGGGCCGTTGAATCCGGCGGAGTTGTTCGTGCAGCTTCGCGATATCCTGCCCGACGAGGCCATCATCACCACCGACGCCGGCAACTTCGCCGGCTGGACCAGCCGTTTTTATAAGTTCCGGAAGTACCGCACGCAGCTCGGCCCGGCCAACGGGTCCATGGGCTATGGCATGCCGGCGGCAATCGCTGCAAAGGTCGCGCGCCCGGACGCCCCGGTGATCTGTTATGCGGGCGATGGCGGGATTCTCATGACCGGCAACGAGCTTGCCACGGCGGTACAGCATGATCTGCCGATCGTGCTGCTGATCGCCAACAACAGCATGTACGGCACCATCCGGATGCATGAGGAGCGCGAGTATCCGGGTCGCGAGATCGCGACCCATCTGCGCAATCCCGATTTTGTGGCCTGGGCCGAGGCCTTCGGCGCCCAGGGCGAGCGTGTGACGAAGACCGAAGAATTCCGTCCCGCGATGGAGCGGGCGCTCGCCGCGGGCCGTCCGGCGGTGATCGAGCTGGTCGTCGATCAGGAACTGATTGCGAGCAACTTCACACTTTCGCAGCTGCGCGAGCGGGTGCGAAACGCGGCGAAATAGGCCGTTTATGGTGCGAGACCGCGTGAAAGCACTTTTTCTGGACCGCGACGGCGTGATCAACGTCGACAGCGGCTACATCTGGCGGATCGAGGATTTCATCTTTCGTGATGGTGTCTTCGAGGCGTGCCAGGCCGCCCGTGATATGGGCTACCTGCTCGTCGTCGTGACCAATCAGGCCGGGATCGGGCGCGGGCTCTACACCGAACCGCAGTTTCAGGCGCTGACGGCATGGATGGAAGATCAGTTCCGGCGGAAGGGCGTCGAGATCGCGCGGACCTATTTTTCGCCCACGCATCCCGAGGAGGGTATCGGCGTGTACCGGCGGGAATCGCCGGACCGGAAGCCCGGGCCCGGCATGCTGTTCAAGGCGCGCGACGCGTTCGACATCGACATGGCCGCATCCGCGATTGTGGGCGACCGGGAAACCGACATCGAGGCCGGGATCAACGGCGGTGTTGGGACGCGCCTTCTGATCGAGGGGACGGAAGATACGACGGGCACCCGCGCGGATGCGGTTGTGGCGTCCCTCGCGGCGGCGGTGGATTGGCTGGGACGACGGCCCAGCTAGGCCAGAAACATGGCCACGAGCATCCGGGCGGATGTTGCGAACAGAAACAGCGCAAACAACAGCTTGAGCGTTTTCGCGCTCAGCCGGTGGGCGAGCCGCACGCCGAGCGGGGCGGTGAGCGACGTGAAGGGCGCGATCAGGATCAGGCCCAGCAGGTTCACATGCCCGACGCTGGCCTCCGGCAGGGCGGGAATGCCCCAGCCGGTGGCGACGAAGCCGATGGTGGCGGGCAGCGCGATGACCAGGCCGATCGCCGCCGCCGTGCCGACGGCGCGATGCACGGGAAACCCGAAGGCGTTGAAATAGGGCACGCACAGGGTGCCGCCACCTATGCCCATCATTGCGGACAGGCCGCCGATGGTGAAACCCGACAGCTTGCCGGTGATCCCCGCGGGCAGGCTGTCGCGGATGCGAAGTTCGGCCGAGGTCGCCGCCATGTAGATCGCGACCGCGAGCGCGACGAACGCGAACACCATGCTGAGGACGGGCCCGTCGACGGCGCCGGCGATCGATGTGCCGGCGACGGAACCGAGCAGGATCCAGGGCCACCATTGTTTGAGCAGATCGATGTCGACAGCGCCGCGCCGGTGGTGGGAGCGCGCCGAAATGATGGATGTGATGACGATGCTGGCGAGCGAGGTGCCGACGGCGACATGCATGCGCACGGACTCGTCGATATCGATCAGGCCGAGCATGGTGAACAGCACGGGGACGACGATGATCCCGCCGCCGACGCCGAGCAGCCCAGCGAGGATACCCGCGATGCAGCCCGTGACGATCAGGACGCCGGCAAGCGGTGCCAGTTCGAGAAAAAGATCCATGGGACAGTAAATCCCCGCGCGCGCGGTTCGCGCAAGGGATACGTCAGCGCGTCGCTATTTGGCGCCGGACAGGCGCCAGTCCATCATTTCGAGCCGGTCCTGACCGAAGAACAACTCGCCGTCGACCACGAAGGACGGGACACTCCAGGCGCCATCGGTCAGGGATTCGTCCGTGTTGGCCTGAAGTTCGGCGGTGACAGCATCGGAATCGGCCGCGGCAATCAGGGCCGCACCATCGAGGCCGACAGAGTCGGCGATGGCGGCCACATCGTCGCGGTCGGCGATGTTTTTCTCATCGACCCAACAGCCGCGCATCAGCGCACGCGTAATTTCGTACCTATCGGCACCCGCCTGCCCGGCGGCGATGATCACGCCGGACGACAGGAGAAACGGTGCGGGGAAATGCTTCGGCTTGGAATTGATCGGTACGTTGCGCCATGTCGCCCAGCGGGGCAACTCGATCAGCCGGTAGGCCTGGAGCACCTTCGGGCGGTCCCCGAGCGGTCGCCCGGCGCCGGTCTCACCCCAGCTGCGCCCCACATCCGTCGGCTTGAAGGCGATCTCGCGCCCATGCCTGTCGGCCAGGCCCTTCAGGGCGTCGACGGCCAGATAGGACCAGGGCGAAATGCAGGCGAAATAGAACTTGATCGGATCGCTCATCGGGCGGCTTCCACATAATCAGCGATATATGTCGGCAGCGCGAAGGCGCCGACATGCAGGTTGGCATTGTAATATCGCGTCGTGATATCGGCCTGTTTGTAGCGCGCGGCTAGTGTTGCGTTGGGTAACGCGCGCAGGTCTGTGTTGTCCGTGCCCCAGCCCAGGGCCATGAAGCCGCCGATATAGGTGGGGACCGGGGCGATATAGGCGCTGGAATCGGCGAAATGTTCACCCAGGCGCCGCACGGTGGTGGTGAGTTCGTCACCCTGGATCATTGCCACGCCGCTCTGGGTGACGACGATTCCTCCGTCGGTCAGCCTGGATTTGCAATGCCCATAGAATTCGCTGGTAAACAGGACCTCGCCCGGCCCGATCGGATCGGTCGAATCGACGATGATCACGTCGAAGCGCTTTTCGGTGTCGGCGATGAAGCGCGCGCCGTCCGCGATCACGAGGTCGGTACGGGGATCGTCGAACGCGCCGTCGGAAATGGACGGCAGATGTGTTGTGCAGAGCTCCACGACTGACGCATCAATCTCGACCATGGTGACCTGCTCGACGGGGTGGCGAAGCGCCTCGCGCAGAATGCCGCCATCACCGCCGCCGATGATGCAAATGTTGCGTGCGTTGCCGTGCGCGAGGATCGGCACATGGGTCATCATCTCGTGATAGATGAATTCGTCGCGCTCGCAGACCTGCATGATCCCGTCGAGCGCCATGACCCGGCCCCATTGGGAGGTCTCATAGATCACCAGATCCTGGTGTTCGGTTGTCTCGCGGTAGACGACGGACTCGACCTGTACGCCCAGTTGCAGCCCAACTCCCAGCGGTTCGTCAAACCACGCCCAGTCGGGGCGGCGATCGTTCAAGCCACCACGCCCCGGCGGGTTTCATTGACGGTCACGGATTTGGCGGCGAAGGCTGATTTCAGGATCGGCAGTGCGTTGTGCGGGTTGCACGCGCCGCACATGAACACGTCGAGTGCGGCATAGTCGCGCTCCGGCCATGTGTGGATCGAGATATGGCTCTCGGCCAGGATCGCGACACCTGACACGCCGCCGGAATCCGAGAACTGATGCAGGTGCACACTCAGGACCGTCGCACCTGATGCGTCGGCCGCCTTGCGCAGGGTCTGTTCGATATGGTCGATGTCGGTCAGACGCTCGGCATCCCACAAATCGATCAGCAAATGGCGGCCGGCAAAAGCGACGCCATCTTCATGGATGAAGTAGTCGGTGAGTTCGACCGGTTCTACGGCCGCAGTCGCATTTTTAGCCATCCCATGGGAACTCCTGCAGGCAATTGTCGGGCCGGAGTTTTTTAGTGATTTTTTGCGGCGGCGCAACAACCAAAATGCGTTGCCTATGCGACAGATTGTCGGCTGGGGTCGAAATCGGGAATGTTGGGGGTGGGGCGACGGTCCGACTTTGCCGGGCCGCCGCCCCTGAGGGGAAGCTTGCTTCCTGGGTAAGGGAGCAATGAAATCAACCTATCGGACGGCCCGGTTGCGCGATGTGACGGCGGTCACAGGGGGGGTATTTTCTCAGAAAGCCTCTTCCGCCAGCGCCATCACCGAATCACCGCCTTTGGTGATGGTCTCCAGATGCATGTTGGCGCGGGGCAGGATGTGATCCGAATAGAAGCGCGCCGTGATTCGTTTGGAGTCCAGAAACACCGGGCTGGCGCCGCTTTTTGCCCCACCCGCTGCGGCGAGTGCGGAACGGGTCATCAGCCAGCCGCCGACGACCGTTCCTGCGAGGTGCAGGAAGGCGTGGGCACCGGCGAATTTCCGGTTCACGTCGTTGTTGGCCGGATCGAGCATCCATTCCGTGGCGTGGCGAAGCACGCGGTTCGCATTCTTCTGTTCGGCGATGAGGGTTGCGATCTCCGGATCGTCGGAATCGGGCAGATCGTCGATCTCGTTGAGCAGTTCTTCCATCGCCGCCCCGCCATCGCGCATCAGCTTGCGGCCCAGCAGGTCGATCGCCTGGATGCCGTTGGTGCCTTCGTAGATCGGGGCGATCCGCGAATCGCGGAAATATTGGGCCGCACCGGTTTCCTCGATGAAGCCCATGCCGCCATGCACTTGCACGCCGATGGAGGCAACATCGACCCCCAGGTCGGTGCACCAGGCCTTCACAATCGGGGTGAGCAGATCCGTGCGCCGCTGGTTGTAGCCGCGCGCCTCGGGGTCGTCGTGATGGCGCGAGCGGTCGAGCGCGGAATTGGTGTAATAGGCCAGCGCCCGCATGGCCTCGGTCTGGGCCCGCATCGACATGAGCATGCGACGCACGTCGGGGTGCTGGATGATGGTCACGGACTCGCCACCGCCCTCGACCGGCGCGGACTGGACCCGTTCGCGGGCATAGGCCACGGCGTGCTGATACGCCCGTTCGGCGATCGACACCCCCTGCAGGCCGACATTCAGGCGGGCGTTGTTCATCATCGTGAACATGCAGCGCAGGCCGTCATGCTCGTCGCCGATCAGGTATCCGACCGCGCCGTCGCTGTTCTCGCCATAGGCCATGACGCAGGTCGGGCTCGCATGGATGCCCAGCTTGTGTTCCAGGCTGATCGCGTAGGCGTCGTTGCGTTCTCCCAATGTGCCGTCGTCGTTGACCAGGAATTTGGGCACGAGGAAGAGGCTGATGCCCTTCACCCCCGGCGGTGCGTCCGGCAGCCGGGCGAGCACGAGATGGATGATGTTGTCGGTGAAATCCTGCTCGCCATAGGTGATGAAGATCTTCGTGCCCTTGATCCGGTAGTGGTCACCTTCGCGTTCGGCGCGCGACTTGAGCAGGCTGAGGTCTGTGCCCGCCTGGGGTTCGGTCAGGTTCATCGTCCCGGCCCATTCACCTGACACCAGCTTCTCGAGGAATTTCGCCTTCAACTCGGGCGCGCCATGGGCGATGAGGGATTCGATGGCGCCGATGGTCAGCAAGGGGCAAAGGGACCAGGCAAGGTTCGAGGATTGCCACATCTCCTGCAGCGCGGTGGTGATCGTCCAGGGCAGGCCCATGCCGCCATGCTCTGGGGCGAACGGCGTGCCGTTCCAGCCGCCCTCAACGAAGGCCCGATACGCATCCTTGAAGCCGTCGGGGGTCGTGACCGCCTTGTCGGCCAGGATCGAGGTTTGCTGGTCACCCGGCTGGTTCAGCGGCGCGAGGACCTCGCCCGTGAAGCGGGCGGATTCATTGAGAATTTGCACCACGAGGTCGCCGGTCGTCTCCGCAAAGGCCGGAAATGCCCGCAGACCATCCATGTCGCACAGATTTTCCAGAATGAACTGCATGTCCTGCACGGGCGCGTTGTAGTCGGACATAAATTCTCCTGTTGGTCTTGCGGTCCTTAAAGGACCTTGCCGGGGTTCATCAGGCCCTTGGGGTCGAGCGCTTTCTTGATCATGCGCATCATGTCCAGTTCCACGGCGGGTTTGCGTTCGGCCAGGTCATGGACCTTGAGCTTGCCGATGCCGTGCTCGGCCGAGAAACTGCCGCGCATGGACAGTGCGATATCGACCACCCGCCCGGTGATCTCGTCCCAGAGGTCGAGAAACGCATCCGGGTCGGCATCCACAGGCTGTGCCAGATTGTAATGCACGTTGCCGTCGCCCACATGGCCGAAGGCGACGGGGCGAATACCGGGGCAGATTTTGGTGACGGCGGCGTTGGCTTCGCGGATGAACTGCGGGACCTTCGAAATGGGCACGGACACGTCGTTCTTGATGCTCGCGCCCTCGGGCTTCTGGGACAGCACCATCGCCTCTCGGAGGAACCACATCTGGCCACGCTGGGCTTCCGACTGAGCGATTGTGGCGTCGACCACCAGCCCATCTTCGAAGGCGGCGGCGAGAAAATTTTCCATCGCTGTGCCGAGGTCCGAACTCTCATCGCTGCTCTCGAATTCGATCAACGCGTACCACTCATGCTTTTCTTCGAGGAAATCGACGACCCCCTCGGTGTGCCGCATCGACATGTCGATACAGATCCGGGGGATGAGCTCGAAGCCCGAGACCGCGTCGCCGCTCGCCTTGCGCGCCCGACCGAGCACGTCGAGCACATCTTCGAGATCCCGAAGCGCGATGAAAGCCGTGTTGCGGACCCGTGGTTTGGGAAACAGCTTGAGGACCGCGCCGGTGATGATGCCCAGCGTGCCCTCGGCGCCGATGAACAGATGCTTCAGGTCATAGCCGGTGTTGTTCTTGCGCAGGCCCGTCAGCCCGTCCCAGATCTGCCCGTCGGGCAGGACGACTTCGAGGCCCAGGGTAAGTTCCCGGCTGTTGCCGTAGCGGATCACGGCGGTGCCGCCGGCATTGGTCGAGAGGTTGCCGCCGATCTGGCAGGAGCCTTCCGCGCCGAGGCTCAAGGGAAAGAAGCGGTCATGGGAATCCGCGACGTCCTGCAGCGTGGCCAAGACACAGCCGGCATCCACGGTCATGGTGAAGTTGATGGGGTCGACCTCGCGGACCTTGTTCATTCGTACCAGGCTGAGGATCACTTCGCCCGCGGCCACCGCGCCGCCGCACAGGCCTGTATTCCCGCCCTGGGGTACGATGGGGACACCGGCTTCGCTGCATGCGGTGACGACCTGTGAGACTTCGGATGTCGAGGCGGGCCGCACCACGCAGGGGGTCTCGCCACGAAACAGGCCGCGCTGTTCGGCGATATAGGGCTCCATGTCCGACACATCGGTTACCAGACCGGCCGCGCCGACGATTTCGGCAAGTCGTTCGAGCAGGCCGTCAGGCAGACCGGTGCCGGGTGCTGTGGTGAGCTTGTTCATGTCCATTGATGTAGCGCCCCCCTTTGGTGGGAGCAACATGCACGTGCCGAATGTCTCAGTCTTCGTGCGCGGCTGCGGCGCGGCGCAAACGGTCGTTGACGGCCCGGCCGATGCCCGTTTCGGGCACGGGGGCGACCACGATCGCGGTAAATTCCGGTCGGTCGAGTTCGCGCAGCAGGGCGAACAGCCGGGCGGCGGCCTCGATGACGTTGCCGGACGGGCTGAGGCTGCGGATCACCGCCGCATTTTTCCCACCCGGCTCGCCGAAGGCGATGAAGGCTTCGTCCGGCCCCGGGTCGGTGGCATTGATTCGCAGCGGGAGCGAGGGCGCGTAATGTTTGGCGATCTGGCCCGGTGAGCGTGGCGCCTGGCCGCTTTCGGGGACACTGGCGTCGTCAACAGAACCCAGCATTCGCTCGAGCTGTTCCCGGGTCACGGCGCCGTGGCGCAGGATCGCGGGCCGGTCGCCACACAGGTCGACCACCGTCGATTCCAGCCCGACCATGCAGGCGCCGCCGTCGACGATCAGGTCGGGCGCGTCGCCGAGAGATTCGAGGACATGGGCGGCCGTCGTGGGGCTGACTTCGCCCGCACGGTTGGCGCTGGGCGCGGCGATGGGGCCGCCGAAACGGGTGAGCAGGTCCTGGGCGAGGGGATGGGCGGGTGCGCGCAGCGCCACCGTATCCAGCCCGGCACTCACCAGCAGCGACAGTCCGGAATCCGCGCGCCGGGGCAATACGAAGCTGAGCGGGCCCGGCCAGTAGCGCTCTGCGAGGGCGACGGCGTGGTCGTTAACCTCTCCCAACGCGCCGGCGGCGGCCAGATCGGGGACGTGGACAATCAGCGGGTTGAAGCTCGGCCGGTCCTTGGCGGCAAAAACCCGCGCGATCGCTTTGTCGTTGCGCGCGTCGGCGCCGAGCCCGTAGACCGTCTCCGTGGGAAAGGCGACGAGACCGCCGCTGCGCAGGATATCTGCCGCGCGGGTGAGCGTGTCTTCGTTTGCCGGATCGATGGGGGAGGGTGCCATGGTTGCGTCGCCTAGCGGCGGCCGAATGCGACGAAGCCGGGGTTGAGGAATTTGGGCTTGCTGTAGGGCAGAGGCGTGCCGTCGAAGGTCTCGAGCGAGCCGCCGGCGGCAAGGACGATGGCGTGCCCGGCGCCTGTGTCCCACTCGCACGTCGGGCCGAAGCGCGGGTAGATGTCGGCCTCTCCGGCGGCAAGGCGCCCGAACTTCAGGGCGCTGCCCTGGGGCACGCGGCTGCGGACATTCATGTCGGCCAGATATTCCTCGAGGCGTTCACTGATCGAATGGGAGCGGCTGACAAGCACGTCCATGCCTTCATCAGGAATTGCGCGGCATTCGATGGCGCGTTCTTCGCCCCGTACGCCGTCATGGCCCTCGATCAGTGTCGCACCCACGCCGGTGGCGCCCGCATACATCAGATCCAGCGCAGGGGCATACAGAATGCCGAGCCGCGGCACACCGGCGTCCACCAGGCCGATATTGACCGTGAACTCGTCGTTGCGCTTGAGGAACTCGCGGGTGCCGTCCAGGGGGTCGACCAGCCAGAAACGGTCGCCGATGCCGGTCGGGCTGTCGCCGCTGGCATGCTCTTCCTCGGAAATCACAGGAATTTCGGGCGTGAGCGCCCGCAGGCCGGGCACGATTATCCGTTCCGACGCGGTGTCGGCCAGGGTCAGAGGCGAGCCGTCATCCTTGCGGGTGCTGTCGAAATCGGTGCGATAGATTTCGAGGATCGCGTCCCCCGCCGCGTAGGCGAGGTCACGAACCGCCGGGATCAGAGCCGCCGGGTCAAAAGTCATGGTCTGTCTTTCCCGTATTCGCTGTTATTCGGCAGCGAGTGGTCGATTGGCGAGGGCCCAGATGACATCCGGTGTTGCCGGCATGTCCACGTCCAGGATTTCATCCTTGCCCGACAATGCATCGACGATGGCGCTGATGGCGGCCGGCGGCGCACCGATGGCGCCGGCCTCGCCGGTCCCCTTGATGCCCAGCGGGTTCGTCGTGCACTTCTCGTTGCGCATGGAGAAATCGAACCGGGGCACATCGCCGGCCCGCGGCATCCGGTAATCCATGAAGGAACCGGAGACGAGCTGGCCTGATTCTTCGTCATAGATGGTGTGTTCGTGCAGCGCCTGGCCGACGCCCTGAACGACACCCCCATGGACCTGGCCCTCGATCAGCAACGGGTTGATGGTATCGCCGAAATCGTCGACGACCGTGTAGCGCTGAATTTCGGGGATGCCCGTGTCGGGATCGATCTCGATCTCGCAGATATGGCAGCCGTTGGGGAAGGTCGCCGCATCCGGCTGGTGGGATACGGTGCTGTCGAGCCCCGGTTCCATGTCGCCCGGCAGGTTCGCCGGATCGCTCGCGGCCTTGGCCACCTCGAACAGGGACATGGTCCGGTCGGTGCCGGCCACGCGAAAGGTGCCGTCCGAATACTCGATGTCCGCCTCGGCCGCTTCCATCATATGGGCCGAGACCGCGCGGCCCTTTTCGATGATTTCCTCGGATGCCTTGGCGACAGCCACGCCGCCGACGGTGACCGAGCGCGAGCCGCCGGTCAGGCCCGGCGGCACGATATCGCTGTCGCCCTGCACCATGACCATCTGGTCGGTGTCGATGCCGAGCCGGTCGGACATGATCTGCTTGTAGGACGTGTCGTGGCCCTGACCGTTCGACATGGTGCCGATGTAGAAGGTGATGATCTCGTTGTCGGAATCGATGCGCACATCCGCCACTTCGGCATTGCCGCCGCCGCATTTCTCCACATAGGTCGCCATGCCGATGCCGCGCAGCTTGCCCTGTCTGGCGCTCTCGGCCTTGCGTGCGGCGAAGCCCGCCCAGTCTGCCTTCTTCATGCCCTCTTCCATGATTGCGGTGAAATTGCCGCTGTCATAGGTCTCGCCGAAGGCGGTCTTGTAGGGCAGCTGGTCGGGCTGGATGAAATTGCGCCGGCGGATCTCGTCGGGTGTGAGCCCCAGTTCGCGTGCGCATTTGTCCACCAGCCGCTCGATGCAGTAGATCGCCTCGGGGCGCCCCGCGCCGCGATAGGCGTCGGTCGGCACCGTGTTGGAGAACACGCCCTTCACATTCGCCCAGACCGCCGGGAAGGCATACAGGCCGTTGAGCATCGTCGTGCCGGCCTCGGTCGGAATATAGGTCCCGAAATGGGACAGGTAGGCACCCAGATTGGCGTAGGTGGTGACCCGCAGGCCCAGGAACTTGCCGTCCCCGTCGCAGGCGACTTCGGCCTTGGTGACATGGTCGCGGCCCTGCACGTCGGACAGGAAGCCCTCGCTGCGCTCCGACGTCCAGCGGACCGCGCGCTTCAGCTTCATGGCGGCCCAGGTCACCAGGGGCTGCTCGGGATGGGGGAAGATCTTCATGCCGAAACCGCCGCCGACATCGCCGGTGACGACCCGCAGCCGCTCCTTGTCGATGTTCAGGATGTTCTCCGCCAGCGCGTTGCGGATGACATGGGTGCCCTGCGACGAGGTGTAGAGGGTCAGCCGGTCACTCGCCGTGTCGTAGTCGCAGATGGCCGCGCGGGGCTCCATCGGGTTGACGACGACGCGGTTGTTGATCAGCTCCAGCGTGGTGACGTGGACGGCCTTGGCGAAGGCCGCCTCGGTCGCCGCCTGGTCGCCCTTGCCCCAGTCGAAGCAGATATTGTTGGGCGCGTCGTCGTGAACCTGCGCCGCACCGTCCAGGGTCGTGCGGTAGGTATCGGTGGACGCGGGAAGGGTGGTGTATTCGACCTCGATCAGCTCGGCGGCATCGCGCGCCTGTTCCAGGGTCTCGGCCACGACCAGCGCCACGGGCTGGCCCACATGGCGGACCTTGCCCAGGGCCAGCAAGGGGCGCTCGGGCTTCACATTGTCACTCTCGTCGAGATTCTTGACCGGGAACATGCAGGGCATGGGGCTGATATTGTCGGCGGCGAGATCCGCACCCGTGAGCACCAGCAGGACGCCGGGCGCGGCCTGGGCCGCCGCCGTATCGATGGCGCCGAGTTCCGCATGGGCGTGGGGGGAGCGTAACACAAAGGCATGGCCCGCATTGGCGGGCTGCACATTGTCGGCATAGCTGCCGCCGCCGGTCAGGAGCCGGAGGTCTTCGATACGCGTGACGGATTGACCGATGCCGAATTGGCCCATGGGACACCCTCTCGGAGTCTGGAATGGATAGAATTGGTTGCCGGTGATGATATGCGACATGATCCACCGAGACCAAGCCCTCGGGCGCAAATACCTGTTATTCTTTGTCGTGCGATGACACATGAAGAGGATCAGGAACCCGGCGAGATTCCCGACGGTTTTCCCGGCCGCTACTGGCATGCCCTCGATGACGGGCGCATCCAGTGCGATCTGTGCCCGCGTTTCTGCAAGCTGAACGAGGGCCAGCGGGGCTTGTGTTTCGTGCGCGCGCGCCAGGACGACCGGATCGTGCTCACCACCTACGGGCGCTCCTCGGGCTATTGCATCGATCCGATCGAGAAGAAGCCGCTCAATCATTTCCTGCCGGGCACACCCGTCCTCAGCTTCGGCACGGCGGGGTGCAACCTGACGTGCAAGTTCTGCCAGAACTGGGACATCTCCAAGAGCCGGGCGTTCGACACCCTGGCCGATCAGGCGATGCCCGAGGCGATTGCGCGCGCCGCAGCCGAACATGGCTGCCGGTCGGTCGCATTTACCTACAACGACCCGGTGATCTTTTTGGAGTATGCCGTCGACGTGGCAAAAGCCTGCCGCGAGGTGGGGGTGCGCACCGTCGCGGTGACCGCGGGCTATATCTGCCCCGAACCCCGGGCCGAGTTCTTTCATCAGATGGACGCGGCGAATGTGGACCTGAAGGGCTTCACCGAGGATTTCTACCAGCAGCTCTGCACCGCCGCGCTGTCAGACGTGCTCGACACGCTGGTCTATATCAGGCACGAGACCGACTGCTGGCTGGAGATCACCAACCTGATCATCCCCGGCCAGAATGACGACCCGGCCGAGCTGGCGGCGATGTCAGACTGGATTGTCGAGAATCTCGGCCCCGACGTGCCGGTGCATTTCTCGGCCTTCCATCCCGACTGGAAGATGATGGACACGCCGGCCACGCCCCATGAGACGTTGGCCCGGGCGCGGCAGATCGCGCTGGAGGCGGGGGTGAACTACGTCTACACCGGCAACGTCCACGACAAGGGCCGCCAGAGCAGCTACTGCCCGAACTGTCAGGCGCGGGTGATCGGCCGGGACTGGTACGAGCTCAGCGAGTGGAACGTGGCGCCGGTCGGCAACACCGGCGGGGCCTGCGCGGCCTGCGGTACACGCCTCCCCGGGGTGTTCGACGCCACCCCGGGCACCTGGGGCCGCAAGCGTCAGCCGGTGACGCTGAAACAACCCTCCCCCTGAGGGAGAGGGTGGCGAGCAGAGCGAGCCGGGTGAGGGTTTACGGTCTATCGGGGTGACCCGGATGCATCTTACCCCCTCACCCCAAACCCCCCTTCCCATGGGAGAGGGGCTTCCAGGTCCGTCATGCCCGGACTTGATCCGGGCATCCTTTCAGAATTACAGGCGAACCCGACCAGCCCTCATCCTGAGCTTGTCGAAGGAGAGGGCCGCATCCTCATACTTCGACAGGCTCAGCATGAGGATGTTTCGGAAATAGGCGGATCAAGTCCGGGCATGACGTTCTTGGGTTTTCGAGTGTCAGTGAAAAGTCTCGGTCGTGTAGCGCCACAGGCGGATGGAATCGTCCCAATGGTCCTGAGGCAGGCCCGCCTTGGCCTTCAGGTGGCGCAGGAACTGATCGGCCGCCGGCACCTGCTCCCAGACCTGGGGGAGGAAAAGCCCGCGCCGGGTGGCCCCGTCGGGGTCCGTGGCCTGCAGGATGACCCCGTCCACATCCGGCTGCAGCGCATCGATGGCCTCGGCTTCCGATCCGAACGCGATCGGCCGCGGGTGGGACAGGATCGAGACCGAGACATCCATGGCGTCGGCTTCTTCGGCTGTCAGTTTCGGGAAGCGCGGGTCGCCGAAGGCGGCCTTCCAGCCATTCTCGGCCACGTCTTCGATGAGCGTGCGATGGGGGAGGATGCTGCCGACGCAGCCCCTGAGCCGGTCGTTGAGGGTGAGAGTCACGAAGGTTGCCCGATAGGTTTCCAGCGCCGGTGAAAACGTCCCGTGCCGGACCTCGGCCGGGCGGCCCGTGCGCAGCCCGTTGGCGATAGAGCGCCGGGTGGCGTCGATCAGCATCGCCCGGTCGTCCTCGGGCAGCCGGGCCGAGGATGCATATTCCAGCGCCCAGGAGCCGTACCCCACAACCCTGTCGCGGTGGGCGCGCCCGCCGGTGTCACCGGAGTTGCGCACGTCGAGCGTGGTCACCCGCAGATCGAGCGCCTGGGCGCGGGCCAGGAGCCCCTTGACCGGGAAGCGCCCGCAGGCCTGTTCGTCCTCGATCTTTTCGAGGCTCAGGGTCTCGATGTGTCGGCGGAAGCCCTGATCGAGCCGGTTGGCCGTGTCGTAATCATGATAGTGGCTGAGGTCGGAGCTGATCAGGATGAGGGTCTCCGGCCCGCCCCACAGCGCCATGAGCAACGCGTCGGTCTCGGCCGGCGCGGGGCCACCGACGATCACCGGTACCAGCGTGAATTCGCCGAGCACTCGTTGCAGGAAGGGCAGGTGGACCTCGAGGCTATGTTCGGCGGCATGGGGGATATCCGATTGTTCCACCCCCGGCACCTTCAGGGCCGCGGCGATCCCGGCGGCATCGATGGGAACGTCGCCGAGCGGGGTTCGGAAGGCCGTCGCGGCCGGAACGCAGAATTTTTGCACCGCCACTTTGTGGGGCGGGCCGAGCAGCACGACCCGGCTGATCTTGTCTCTCCCGGTGGCGCGCGCGGCGATGCTCCGGTAGGCGTTCGCCGCCACGGGTCCGGAATAGATATAGCCCGCATGGGGCGCGATCAGCGCCTTGGGCGTCAGGTGATTATCCTGCGCCGCGCCCATGCAGGCGTCGATCATGCCGATGAGCGCGTCGGGCTCGGCGGGGTAGAAGGTGCCCGCAATCGCGGCGGGTCTGATGTTTTCGCTTGCCACGGTACCCGTTTCGATGGCTTGTCCGGGACTCGGATCAGCATATATCCGCTTCCAGTGGATTTAGGTTACCGCGTGTCACCCGCGCGCGACAAAGCCTAACGAAAGGACCTGCCATGCTTACCGTCTACGGTCTGAAGAGTTGCGACACGACCAAGAAGGCGCTGAAATGGCTGGAGCGCCGCGAGACGCCGCACCGTTTCCTCGACGTCCGCGCCGATGGTGTCGACAGCGACAAGCTCACCGAATGGGCGATGGAAGTGGGTTGGGAGGTCCTTCTCAACCGCGGCAGCACCACCTGGCGCAACCTCGACGCGGTGATCCGCGAGAATGTCACCGAGGATATCGGCCTGCAGCTGATGGCCGAGAACCCGACCCTGATCAAGCGCCCGGTGATCGAGACCGACGCCGGTGTGCTGGTGGGCTGGAAGCCCGAGCACCAGCGCACGCTCGAGGAGTTGCTTTAGGAACACGCGGGCGGGTTTGAAACCCGCCCTACGAACCACCTCTGCACGATGTAGGGGCGGGTCTGCGACCCGCCCGGGTTGTTTAGGCATCTGTCCGAGATACGCGGATCAAGTCCGCGTGTGACGCGAGTTGGGCGTCTAAAGCGGCTAGAAGATCGGGATAGGCCAGATTTTTTACCGTCATACCCGGGCTTGACCCGGGTATCCCTCTCGACTGAGCCCTCATCCTGAGCCTGACGAAGGAGAGGGCGGTATCCTCATACTTCGACAAGCTCAGCATGAGGATATCGTTACCGTGAGATACGCGGATCAAGTCCGCGTATGACGCGATTAGTTTCCCGGATTTCTCCTGCCTAAGCCTTCGTCATGCCCGGGCTTGACCCGAGCATCTCATTCCGGACTGAGCCCTCATCCTGAGCTTGTCGAAGGAGAGGGCGACATCCTCGTGCTTCGACAGGCTCAGCATGAGGATGTCTCAAGATACGCGGATCAGGTCCGGCCATGACGGTCGGTGGTTTTGGGGGTTACCCCTCCCGGAACGTCACACCGCGCTGACCATATGCATCGATGACGTCCTGGCCGAAGCGCTCGCGGATGATCGCCGTGGACTTCGGCGGCATCGAGATGTCGTTGTAGTCCTCGCGCGACGTGCCGGTGATCACCACCAGCAGGCGCGCGTCCTCGTCCGAAATATTCTCGAACTGACGGTCCACCCCGGGCGGCACGGCGATCATGTCGTAGGGGTCGAGGTCGATATGGTCCTGTCCTTCTTCGCCCCAGCGGATGCGGAAGCGCCCGGTCAGGCACATGAAGGTCTCGACTGTGTAGTGGTGGGCGTGGAGCAGGGGGCTGTCGCCCGGCGGGCACGCGGCAATCAGCACGCTGATATTGTCCGGCCCGAGGACAGCCGCGTGATGGGACATGGGCCCGCCCTGATTCTCCGGCGCCATCAGCAGGTAGAGGTTCTTCGCCGCCACCATCTCGCGCGCCTCGCGGGGTACGCCGATGGACTCCCCCGACGTGGCCGAGAGCGGCTGCATGTCGGCGAGGCGCGCGATGCGGGATGCCATCTCGCCGTCTGATATCTCGATCGGTGCGGGGACCTTCGGGCCCTCGACACGCCCGTCGGCGTGGCGCCAGGCGGTGCCGATCTTGGTGTAGGCGTCGAGCACGTCCTGGCCGAATTTGGCGCGCATGAATTCGGTCTCGCCCGGCGGCATGGAGATGTCCGAGAAATCCTCGTCGCTCGTGCCGGTGATGATCACCAGCAGGAGGGCTTCTTCATCCGTGATGTTCTCGAACTGGCGGTCGACGCCGGGTGGCACGGCGATCATGTCGTGGGGGTCGAGGTCGATCTGCTGTTCGCCCGCGCTGCCCCAGCGGATGCGGAAGCGGCCGGTCAGGCACATGAAGGTCTCGACGGTGAAGTGATGGGCATGGAGCAGGGGTTTGTCGCCTGGTGGGCAGCGGGCGATGATTATGCTCATGCCGCTGTCGCCGGTGACGGCCGGCTGCTGGGCCATGGGGCCGCCCTGGGTCTCCGGCGCCATCATCAGATACAGCGTTTCGGCGGCCATGATCTCGTAGGCCTCGCGCGGGATGCCGACAGATTCGGCGTAGTGAGCCGACTGGGATTCCTGCGCGCTGAAGCGTGCGATCTGCGCCGCCATGTCTTCCGGGCTGATGTCGATGGTTTGCATGGCATTTCCCTCCGATGGCCTGGGGGAAGTTTATGTGGTCGGGCCCCGGTCTGTCACGGTGATGGATGGATTTGAATGGTGCACCAAACAATTCACTGTCATGCCCGGGCTTGACCCGGGCATCTCTCTCAGGACTGAGCCCTCATCCTGAACTTGTCGAAGGAGAGGGCGATAACCTCATGCTTCGACAGGCTCAGCATGAGGTTATCGCGAGATGCGCGGATCAAGTCCGCGCATGACGGGGCCGTGGCGGGCGCTGCGTTTCTCTGCTTGCTGTAGGGGCGGGTCTGCGACCCGCCCGGTTTTGGCGTGTTCGGAGGGTTAAAGCGGCCAGAAGATCAGGATCAGCGGCACGGATGTGGCGACGATTATGATTTCCAGCGGCAGACCCATGCGCCAGTAATCTCCGAAGTGGTAGCCGCCGGGGCCCATCACCAGCACGTTGTTCTGATGGCCGATGGGGGTCAGGAAGGCGCAGGACGCGCCGATGGCGACCGCCATGAGGAACGGGTCGATATTGACGCCGAGCTGATTTGCGATCGCGACCGAGATCGGCGCCATGACGATGGCCGTCGCGGCGTTGTTCATCAGGTCCGACAGGGTCATCGTCACCACCAGCACGATGGTCAGCACCGCCCAGATGGGGATGGCGCCGGACAGGCCGACAATGCTCTCGGCGATCAGCTGGGTGCCGCCGGTGGACTGGAGCGCGTTGCCCAGCGGGATCATCGCGCCCAACAGCACGATCACCGGCCATTCGATGGTGAGGTAGGCTTCGTTGGCGCTGATCCGGTTGAGCAGGATCAGCGCGACCACGGCGGCGGCGAAGGACACGTGCACCGGTGTCCAGCCCATCACCGTCGACAGGACCGAGGCCGTGAAAATCAGGACCGGGATCAGCACCGCGCGGGGTCGGCCGACCGTCAGGCGCCGCTCGGCGAGGGGCAGGCAGCCCATCTCGGCCACCGCGTCGGCGAGTTCTTCCTCGTCGCCCTGGAGCAGCAGGACGTCACCGGCGCGAAACTGTGTGCGCGAAAGGCGTTCGCGGATGGGCTGGCCTTCCCGCGCGACCGCGAGCAGCGCCACGCCGAAGCGTCGGCGCATGCCAAGCGTCTGCGGGCTGCGGCCCTCGATGCGCGCGCCCGACTGGACCACCGCCTCCATGGTGCCGACCTGATCGGAGCGGATTTTTTCCTCGTCCAGATGTTCGCTTCCCGTGAGCGTCAGTCCGGCCTTCTTGAGCAGGTCGTCGAGGGTTGCAGGATCGACGCGCAGCAACAGCCGATCGCCGGCGCGCAACCGCTCGCCCCAGATATGGGTCAGGCGGCGTGAATCGTCGCGCAACAGGCCGACGACGATGGACCGGTCCTCATCGAGGGCTTCCAGCTCGCGCACGGTCTTGCCAACGAACTCGGACTCTTCACCGATGCTGACCTCGACCACATAGGAATCCAGGTCGAACATTTCCTCAGCCGAGCGCCGTCCGGTCCGCTCCGACGGAATCAGGCGCCAGCCGATCAACAGCACGAAGACCAGCCCGATCAACGCGATCGGCAGGCCGACGAAGGCGAAATCGAACAGCGCGAAGGGCTCGCCCGTGATGTCGGTGCGGAAGGTCGCGACGATGATGTTGGGCGGCGTGCCGATGAGGGTGACGAGCCCGCCGAGGATGGTGGCAAAGGACAGCGGCATCAGCACGGCAGAGGGCCGTTCGGACAGGCGCAGCGCGAGCGGCATGAGCAGGGCCAGTGCGCCGACATTGTTCATGAAAGCCGACAGCACCGCGCCGATGCCCGAAAGCGCCGTCATCTGGCTGCCCTGGCCCTTCGCCATGCGCAGTACCGCACCGGCAATCAGGTCGATGACGCCGGAGACCTGGAGCGAGCGGCTGATGACCAGCACGGCGGCGACGGTGATGACCGCCGGGTGGCCGAAGCCGCGAAACGCCGCATCGGTCGGCACCACGCCGCCGATCACGGCCAGGATGAGCGCGGTGAAGGCGACGATGTCGTAGCGCCAGCGGCCCCACATGAAAAACACGAGAGACAGGCCCAGGATGGCGAAGATGATGATCTGGTCGGGCGTCATGGAATGGTTTCTAACACGCCTCCGTGACTCTCAAAGACTGGCATTCCCTCGCGGGGTGGGTGACGCGCCAGCACCCGCCTCCAATCGTCATGCCCTGACTTGACCCGGGCATCTCATCGCCAACCGAGCCGAGATACGCGGATCAAGTCCGCGCATGACGTGATTGGATTGAGTTTATCGAACAGATCGAGCGGGTATCAGAGCCGCCCCTGCAATGTTGAGGCTTTCCGCAGGGGCGGGTTTCAAATCCGCCCGCATGACTCGCAACGATCACGATGCGCGCACTTGATCTGTGCTCACCGGCTTCCGTCATGCCCGGGCTTGACCCGGGCATCTCATCACCGGCTGAGCCGAGATACGCGGATCAGGTCCGCGCATGACGTGATTGTCATTGACGGCTCTTGAACGGAACGG
>JAQCFD010000297.1 GCA_027618305.1 Pseudomonadota bacterium | reverse complement strand
CGCTGGCACGTCCGGACTCGACGCCAAAAAGCTCAATTTCCATCCGGTCTGGCGCCATGGACGCACAGTTCACCACGATGAAGGGCTGATCGGCCCGTCGCGAACTGGCATGCAGCATGCGCGCCGCCACTTCCTTGCCCGAACCTGCCGGGCCGGTGATCAACACACGACTGCCGGTGGGCGCCACCTTCTCGATCCCCTGGCGCAAAAGAACAATACTGGGCGAATCCCCCACTATTTCGGTTTCGGGGCCCGCGCGCATTCGCAATTCCCGGTTCTCACGTCGCAAGCGCGCCGCCTCGATCGCGCGGCTGACGATCGTGATCAGACGATCGGTTTTGAACGGTTTCTCGATATAGTCATACGCCCCGACCTTGATCGCCTGAACCGCCGTTTCGACGGAACCGTGCCCGCTGATCATCACCACGGGCACATTCGGATGTTCACGACGGATCAGATGAAGAAGTTCCATGCCGTCAAGACGGCTGTCCTCGAGCCAGATATCCAGAACGACGAGGCTCGGACGCCGTGCCGCGATTTGTTCGATGGCCTGCTCGGCATTCGCCGCGGCGCGGGTTTCGTAGCCCTCATCCTCAAGCACACCCGCAATGAGAAGACGAATATCGTCTTCATCATCGACTATGAGAATATCTTCAGCCATGTCGTGACGTATCGCCCTTCATTCCCGTTGACGGATCGTCGTCTTCGTTCCCGGATTGCGGCAGATCGACCTGCAGGGTCAATACAATCCGCGCACCTGGAAGTTCCTCGCCCCGATCCTCCAGGGTCAAGGTTCCACCATGTTGCTCGACGATTCGCGACACAATCGCCAACCCAAGCCCCGTCCCCTTCGACCGCGTGGTAACATAGGGTTCGGTCAGACGATCACGCTCCTCGACCGGAAGCCCGCGACCATTGTCCTCGACGAGGATCGACGCCGTGTTGCCCGTCTCGGTCAAACGCATTCGCACCCAACCTGGCTCGCGCGCCGTGCCGCCATCCGCAATGGAGCGGCCAATGATCGCATCAACCGCATTCTGCAGCAGGTTGGTGAGCGCCTGACTGAGCAAACCTGAATCGCAATTCGCCAGCACCGGGATACCGGGGAAATCAGTCTCGAACCGGATATCCTCCCGCGCTTGATCCTGCAAAAACACCGCTTCACGGCAGATCGTCGTCAGATTGACCGGCCGCATGACCGGATTCGGCATCCGCGCAAAGGACGAGAATTCATCGACCATCCGGCCGATATCTCCGACCTGCCGGACAATCGTGTCCGTGCACTGGGCAAATACATCCGGGTCGCTGTGGATCTCCTTCAGATACTTGCGTTTCAGGCGTTCGGCCGCAAGCTGGATGGGAGTCAGCGGGTTCTTGATCTCATGCGCAATGCGCCGTGCCACGTCCGCCCACGCCGCCTTGCGCTGCGCCGACTGGAGTTCCGTGACGTCATCGAACGTGACAACGAACCCGATCACGGTTTGCTGGGCATCATGCTCTGCCGCGATCCGGACATGCAGGGTCTTGCGATCCGTGCCGGTCTCCACCGAAACCTCGTCCTCGACAAGCCGTTCCGGATCGTCGACCGCGCGCGCGACCAGATCGGCCAGCTCCGGCACACACTCCCCCAGTTCGCGGCCCATGAGTTCGTCTAGCCGCAGCCCCAGCAAGGCGGTCGCGGACCGGTTGGGCAGGCTGACACGCCCCGTACTGTCGAGACCGATCACGCCGGCCGATACGCCACCAAGCACCGCTTCGGTAAACCGCCGTCGGTCTTCAAGCTGGCGGTTCGCCTCAATCAGCTCGCTGCGTTGCTCGTCGAGCTGGCGCGTCATTCGGTTGAAGGCACGGGTCAGCATGCCGATCTCGTCATCCGACCGCCCCGCCTCCGTGAGGCGCACACCCAGGTTGCCCGAACGCACCATTTCCGCGGCATGGACCAGGCTGGCGATCGGGCGGGTCAGGCGGTTGGCAAAGACGAAGGCGAGTCCGACCGCTGTCATGAGCAGCAGCAGGGTGACGATGACGAAGATCGCGCCAAGCTCGATCTGCAAATCGGTCAGCTCGGATTCAACCAGTGCATAGTCGCGCGCCGCGCGCTGGGTCGTCTCGCGCAACTCGAGCACATTCGGGTCAATGAACCGGCCGACATAAAGGAACACCTTGGGGCTTACATCGAGCCCGACCAGGGCTCGCACCCGGTCTCGGGCCTCCGCGACCAGAACAACAGGCTCACCACTGCTGGAATCTCCGTAGGCCCACGCGGGCGGCAGGTCGAACGTCAAGGAGGATGTGAAACCGGACTGGGTGAGGATATGGCCCGACGAGTCCAACAGCAGCGCGCCGTGCACGGAATGGCGTTCCGCCAGCACATCCAGGCTGCGCTGCGAGCGCCGGCTATCGGTCGCGATCTGCGGCCAGATGCGGTTCAACTCTCCGCTCATGGCGAACGCATCGGAGCGGAATATCTCCTCATGCTCGCTCAGATAGGCTTCCGACACGCGTACCGAGCTTTCGACGGCCTGGCGCACCCTGTCGCTGAACCAATTCTGAATTGTCACATTGAAAAACAATGCGGCGAGCACAACCGCCAGGATCGCCGGCACGATCGCGACGATCGAGAACAGACCGACCAGACGCACATGCAGGCGTGCCGCCGCCAATCCGGCGCGCCGCTGTCCCCAAAGCCGGACCAGCGCCTGGACGACCACGGCGCCCACCGCCAACACGAGTACGAGATCGACGGCGACCAGCACATCGAGCGCCGAATCCCCCATGCCGAAATTGCCATAGCCCGTCAGAGCCAGGAATGTGGCGATGCCTGCGGTGACGCCAACCGCCATGAGCACGAAAGCCAGACGCCGCCCGATGTTGGTGCGCCCGGCCCACATGGCCACGCGCCGCATCGCAGCAGCATCCCGGCGTCCGGAACCGCGGGCATATTCCGGGGTCGGTTCGGACGATACCTGCAAGGTCTGTCCGTGCGCCTTCCCGGGGCTTACTTCATCGGTCATTCGATGCTCGATAGTGCACGTGCTGCGTTGGGACCCGACGAGGGTGGTACCTATATGGGGTCGTCCCGTTCAAAACGCACGATGTCCTATTTTACGCCCCGCACAACATCAATGTCTAACTCACGGATTTTCTTGCGCAAGGTGTTTCGATTGAGGCCCAGCAAACTTGCAGCCTGAACCTGGTTGCCACGGGTCGCCTCCAGCGACAGCCCGATGAGCGGACGCTCCATCTCATGCAGAATGCGACCATAGAGTCCGGCTGCGGGCAGCCCGTCACGATGCGCCGAAAAATATGTGCGCAGATGGCGTTCGATGGCATCGGAAAGCGATTCCTCGTCGGCCCGTGCTTCGGCACTTGTCCCCGGTGAGGAATGGGCCAGTTCGGCCTCCACCGTCTCGAGGCTGATCACATCCTGGCTGTAGAGAGCCGTGAGGCGCTGCACCAGGTTTTCAAGTTCACGGACATTGCCCGGCCAGCGATAGTCTTTCAGCCGTTCCATGGCTTCGGGTACGAAGCTTTTGGAGGGCATGCCCTCGGATTCCGAACG
>JAQCFD010000296.1 GCA_027618305.1 Pseudomonadota bacterium | reverse complement strand
TACCCGCGCCGCAACCAGGGCCTCCAGGCTCGAAGGCGACAGGAACGACTGGCCCTGCGCCTCATAGAGTTCCGTGGCCGGCGGTTCGGGCAATTTGGTGAGGGCCGGTTCTTCGACGTTCCCGGACGTCGCGGCATGGGCCGCGGCAACAATCGACCGATACCCGGTACAGCGACATAAGTTGCCGGCCAGGGCGTCGTGAATGGCGCCATCCGAGACAGGCTCACCGGAATGGCGGAATGCATGCAGCGCCATGACAAAACCCGGCGTGCAGAAGCCGCACTGGGTGCCGTCTTCGTCGACGATAGCCGCCTGCACGGCCTCCAGCTCTCCGCCCTTTTCCGACAGGCCCTCGACGGTCGCGAGGCGCGTGCCGTCCAGCTGGCCCATGGTCAGCAGGCACGAATTCACCGCCTCGACCCGGCCGGACCCGTTTCGCACCATGACAATCGAGCAGGCCCCGCAATCGCCTTCCGCGCAGCCTTCCTTGGTCCCCGTCAGGCCCAGATCCTCGCGCAGATACTCCAGCACCGTGCGCGTCGGAGAGACCGTTGTTTCCGTGCGGGTTTCACCGTTCAGTACAAAATTGATCGCCACTGCCGACCCCAAACGCATCCAGTTTCCGCCACTGACCAACGGTCAGTTTCGGAATGAGGAACATAGGTTATCGTGCCCGCCACTTGTTGGCGAGCCCGCCCTTCGTTCCATGACCAACGCTGACCGGAACCATCGAGGCATGATAAGATGCGCGGCACGAAATCAACGATCACCGCGCCATCAAACCCCACGCGGCGTCTTCGAAGGAGCGAACCGATATGGACCACGAAATCTTCATGCGGGCCGCGATCGCCCTGTCGCAAAAGAATGTGGATGCCGGCACCGGCGGGCCGTTTGGTGCCGTGATCGTGCGCGACGGCGAGATCATCGGCGAGGGTACCAACCAGGTCACCACGGCGAACGACCCGACGGCGCACGCGGAAGTTGTCGCCATCCGACAGGCCTGTGAACGGCTGGGGACTTTCAACCTCGAGGGCTGCATCGTCTACACGAGCTGCGAGCCCTGCCCGATGTGTCTGAGCGCCATCTACTGGGCGCGCCTCGACCGAATATTCTATGGCAACACCAAGACCGATGCCGCGAAGATCGATTTCGACGACGACTTCCTGTATCGCGAAATCCCCAAACCGATCTGCGAACGCAGGATCCCGACCGCGCAGTTGCTACCCGACGAGGCCATCGCAGCGTTCGACGCCTGGGCAAAATCCGAGATCAAGATTCCGTACTAGACGGATTACGTGTCCAGATTAACCGGCGGGTGAACGCTCTTGCGTCCGGACTCGCGGATTTCTTCTTCGTCCCAGTAACCGATCAGAATGCCGGGCGGCTCACCACCGGCCGCCATGCGGTCAACCTGTGCCGGGGTGCGGGTGATCCGGGTGTGGTGCCGGCGCGCCCAGGCGAACATCGCCTCGTGCAGCTCCGACCGGATGGCTTCGTGCTCGGGATCGGTACCGAGGTCGACGAGTTCATCGGGATCGCTTTCCAGATCGAACAGCAGCGGGCGGAAGCCCTCGGCGTGGATGTATTTCCATCGCCCGTCGAAAATCATCACGAGCCGCGCGTCGGCCTGATCGAGACCAAGCTCGAGGCGTGATTGGCGGGTGGCGTAGTCATACTCGGAGATCGCGTATTTGCGCCATTCCGTCTGCCGACCTTCCAGGATGGGCACCAGCGAGCGCCCTTCCAGGATGTGCGGCTTGGCCTCCCCGCCCATCAGTTCGAGGAAGGTCGGGGCCAGATCGATGCCCTCGACCAGCGCATCCGATGTGGTGCCGCGGGTGCCATCGGCCTCTTCGCGCGGATCGTAAATAATCAGCGGAATGCGGGCCGAGGCGTCGTGGAACAGATCCTTCTCGCCGAGCCAGTGATCGCCGAGATAGTCGCCATGGTCCGACGACATCACGATCATGGTGTCGTCCATGCGACCGCTTTCTTCCAGATAGGCGAACAGGCGACCCATCTGGTCGTCGAGCTGCTTGATCAGACCCATATACGCGGGGATCACCCGCTCGCGCACTTCGTCACGGGCGAACGCCTTGCAGACGCGGTGATCCTGCCAGGCCTTGTAGACCGGGTGGTCGGTCATGCGCTCGGCATTGGAGCGCACCGGCGGAATGATGTGCTCGGGCCCGTACATGTCGTGATAGGGCGGCGGCACGATATAAGGCCAGTGGGGCTTGATGTAGGACAGGTGGCAGAGCCAGGGCGTGTCGCCCGCCTGCTCCATGAACTCGATCCCGCGGGTCGTCATGTAGGGCGTCTCGGAATGTTCCTCCGGCACCCGCGCGGGCTTATCCGAATTCTTGAGCAGCCAGCCCGACAGCAGCGAGCCGTCCTCATCCACGGCCGAGTTGGCCCATTCCTCCCACGGATTCTCGCCGTCGAGACCCTGCTCCTTCAGATATTCGTCATAGCGCGGATTGATGTCGTAATAGCCCTCGGGGTGCATCCCGTCGTCCCGCTCGAACGGTGTGAACCCGCATTCCGCCGTGTGCACGCCGATAATCGATTCCGGATCGATGCCGAGCCGCTTCATCCCCTCCGCATCCGGGATCATGTGGGTCTTACCGACCAGCGCGCATTCCGCGCCGAGCTCACGAAGATGGTCACCCAGCGTTGGTTCGCCCACACGCAGGGGAAACCCGTTCCATGTCGCGCCGTGGCTGCGCACATAGCGCCCCGTGTAGAAACTCATCCGCGACGGGCCGCAGATCGGAGACTGTACATAGGCCTTGGTGAACCGCACCCCACGCGCGGCGAGGCGGTCTATGTGCGGCGTTTTAAGATGCGGATGGCCGTAACAGGACAGGTAATCCCAGCGCAGCTGGTCAGCCATGATCCACAGAACATTCTTTAACTTGCCCATACAAATCTCCTACGGACGGGCGTCCGTTACTCCATGAGTTTCGGCAGGAAGGTGGCAATCTCCGGAAGCCAGAACACCAGCACCAGGGCGATCACGTCGGCGACGATGAAGGCCACCACACCCTTGAAAATATGCCCCAGCTTGATGTCCGGCATGACCGAGCGCACGACGAAGACGTTCATCCCGATCGGGGGCGAGATCAGGCCCAGCTCGGTCACCAGCACGACCAGGATTCCGAACCAGATCATGTCGACGCCGGCGGCGAACAGTGACGGCAGGAACACCGGTACGAGCAGCAGCAGGATGCCGATGGACTCGAAGACCATGCCCATCAGGATCGCGATGAACATCACGAAGATGACGATCTGTGTGCCGGTGAGTTCGAAGTCGTCAACGATATCGACGAGATCGTAAGGCAGGCCCGACAGGTTGATGAACTGGGCGAAGACCAGCGCACCGAAGATGACGATGAACAGCGTCGCCGTGGTCCGGGTCGCCTCGACCAGCGCGTCGCGCCACTCGGCCAGGTTGCGCAGATGGCCGCGCATGAAGGCGATGCCGGCCGCTCCCACCGCGCCGATACCGGACGCCTCGGTGGGCGTGAACACCTTGCCGTAGATACCGCCCAGCACGAGCACGAACAGCGCCAGGACCGGCCAGACGGCCCGTTGCGCGCGCCGGGCCACTTCGGGATCAAGCGGCTCGCCGGCCGGGCCCGCTTCGGGGTTGATCCGCACCACGACCGCGACGGCGCCC
>JAQCFD010000295.1 GCA_027618305.1 Pseudomonadota bacterium | reverse complement strand
AACAACAGGCATTGGATATGATTGCGGCCACCGAAGCCCGCGCCATTGCCGATGTGCGTGCATTGGCCGCCGACATCGCGATCGACGCCACCCGGCGGATCCTGATCCAGTCCGTCGAGGGTCAGAAGGGTGACGAACTGGTCAACGACGCCATCCGGGAAGTACCGGGCAAGCTCAACTAGGCATTCCCGCTCTTACCCGTGAAGTAGAGGCCCCGTTTACGGGGCCTTTTTCATACCCCAAGCATACCGACGCGCCTACTCCGCAGCTTCTACCGTTGGAGTATCCGGCATCCAGCGCAGGACCGGGCTGCGTGCCGCAGCCGTCTCGTCGAGGCGCCGGCGCGGCGTCAGGCGCGGCGCCGCGGCAAACGCATCGCTGTCGCCGGATTGCACCCGTGCCGCCAGTGAGCGGACCACCGCAATGAAATTGTCGAGCTCGCGCTTGGATTCGGTTTCGGTCGGTTCGATGAGCATCGCGCCATGGACCACCAGCGGGAAGTACATGGTCATCGGATGATAGCCCTCGTCGATCATCGCCTTGGCGAAATCCAGCGTCGTGACGCCTGAATCCTTCAGGAAACGGTCGTCGAACAGGCATTCATGCATGCACGGGCCATCGAAGGCAGCCGTCATGACATCAGACAGCTGTGCCATGACATAATTCGCATTGAGCACCGCGTCGTTGGCGACCTGGCGCAAGCCGTCACGGCCATGGCTCAGCATGTAGGCATAGGCGCGCACGAACATGCCCATCTGCCCGTGAAATCCCTTCAGGCGGCCAAACGGCTTTGCTTCGCCCGCATCCGCGCCATGTTCCACCAACGAGAAGCCTTCCTCGCCATGGACCACCCAGGGGGTGGGGGCGAAGGGCGCCAGCGCGTCCGATAGCACGACAGGGCCTGCGCCCGGCCCCCCGCCGCCATGGGGAGTCGAGAAGGTCTTGTGCAGGTTGATATGCATGCAGTCGATGCCCAGATCGCCCGGCCGCACCCGCCCGACGATGGCGTTGAAATTCGCCCCGTCGCAGTAGAAATAGCCCCCGGCGTCATGAATAAGCCCGGCGATCTCTATCATGTCCGGCTCGAACAGGCCGCAGGTGTTGGGGTTGGTAATCATGATCCCGGCGACGTCATCGTCGAGCTTGTCGGCGAACGCCTTTACATCAACCCGGCCGCGCGCATCCGAGGGAATGGCATCGACGGTAAAGCCGCAAACCGCCGCCGTCGCGGGGTTCGTGCCATGGGCGGAATCCGGCACCAGGATGCGCCGCCGGGCCGTCGGGCCGCCCTCCCGATCGTCGAGCGCAGCGCGGATGGCCATCACGCCGCACAATTCGCCATGGGCGCCGGCCGCCGGCGACATGGCCACCGCCGGCATGCCGGTCAATTCCCTGAGCCAGTGGGCCAGGGTATCGATCAGTTCCAGCGCGCCCTGGGTGGTCGAGTCGGGCTGCATCGGATGCAGGTTCGCGAAACCCGGCAACCGCACCATTTTTTCGTTGAGCCGCGGATTGTGCTTCATCGTGCACGAACCGAGCGGGTAGGTGCCCATATCGATCGCGTAATTCTTCTGGGATAGGCGGGTGAAATGCCGCACGATCTCGGGCTCACTCGCGCTCGGCAATCCGACCGGCGTGTGGCGTTCGAGCCCGCCCAGTCGGTTTTCAACCGTCGCCGGGTCGGGCAGATCGACCCCCACCGCGCCGGGATTGTCAATCTCGAACAGCAACGGCTCTTCCAGGCGCAGTCCCTGATGCCCGTGTACCGTTTCGATCCCGCCCGCCGGTGCCCCCTGCGTCGCATGCGACGGCCGGCTCAGATCCTTCGAATGCCCACTCATGCCAGCACCTCCGCAAGCCCGCGACACAAGGCATCCATGTCCTCGTCCCGGGTCAGTTCACTCACCGCCAGCAGCAGAATGTCGTCGAGCCCGGCATCGCGGCCATACAGGCGCGAGGCCGGCACACCGGCCAGGATGTTCCGCCCGGCCAGCGCATCGACAGCTTCCTGGGCCGGCCCCCTCAGCCGAACCGCAAACTCGTTGAAAAACGTCTGGGACAGCACGTCCACGCCGGCGACGGCATCCAGGCGCTCGGCCAACGCGACCGCATGCGCATGGTTGAGCGCCGCCAACTTCCGGAACCCGCCTTCACCCAGCAGGGAAAGATGAATTGTGAAGGCCAGCGCACACAGGCCCGAATTGGTGCAGATATTGCTCGTCGCCTTCTCGCGACGGATATGTTGCTCGCGGGTCGACAGTGTCAGCACCCAGCCGCGGCGGCCATCCTCGTCGACCGTCTCACCGGCGAGCCGACCCGGCATCTGGCGGACATATTTTTCGCGCGCCGCGAACAGGCCCACATAGGGCCCGCCGAACCCCTGGGCATTGCCCAGGCTCTGGCCCTCGGCGACGACAATGTCGGCCCCCATCTCGCCCGGTGAGCGAATGGCACCCAATGAGACCGCCTCGGTGACGACAACCACCAGGAGCGCGCCAGCCGCGTGACAGGCATCGGCGAGCGGCCCAAAGTCGCGAACATGGCCGAAAACACCGGGATTCTGCACCACGACGCAGGCCGTATCCTCGCCGACATCGCCAGCCAGCTCTTCCAGACCGCTCAGATCCGGTGGCCGCGCGTCGATCTCGATATCCAGATAGCGCGACTGGGTCTCGGTCACCTCGCGGTAATGGGGATGTACACCGCCCGAGACGATCGCCTTGTGGCGCCGGGTAATACGCTGCGCCATCAACACCGCCTCGGCACAGGCGGTCGCGCCGTCATACATCGACGCATTGGCGACATCCATGCCGGTGATCAGGGCCACCATGGTCTGGAATTCGAACAACGCCTGAAGCGTGCCTTGCGATATTTCCGGCTGATAGGGAGTGTAGGACGTCAGGAACTCGCCGCGCTGCACCAGATGGTCCACCGAGGCCGGGATATGATGACGGTACGCCCCGGCCCCGAGAAAGCTGGGGACGTCCGCCGTGGAGACATTGCGCGCCGCCAGGGCCGCGATCGTCGCTTCCACCTGATACTCGGCCATATGATCAGAAAGGTCGAAATCACCGCTGAACCGCGCGGCACCCGGCACATCGACGAAAAGTTCGTCCACCGACCCGACGCCGATCGCCGACAGCATTTCGGCCCGGTCATTGTCCGTGAGCGGAAGGTAGCGCATCTCAGTCCAGACCCTCGCAGTAGGTCGTGTAGGTGGCTTCATCCATCAAATCGTCCAGTTCGACAGGATCGGTCAGGCGCAGCTTGGCGAACCAGCCATCACCGAACGCGTCGGTGTTGACCAGCGACGGATCACCGTTCAGGGCATCGTTGACCTCGATCACCTCGCCGCCGACGGGCGCATAGACCTCGGCCGCGGCCTTGACCGATTCAACCACCGCCGCCTCGTCACCCCGGTCGAGCAACTTGCCGACTTCGGGCAATTCCACGAACACAACATCGCCGAGCTGCTCCTGCGCATAGTCGGAAATACCGATCATGCCATTCTCTCCCTCGACCTCGACCCATTCATGGTCTTCGCTGTATCTCCGATTGGCCATGATCCTTCTCCTTTCAGCTCACCGAGCGCGTTTATAGTTGGCAGGCACAAACGGTAAATCCGCCACTGTGGCGGCCACTGTCCGGCCTCTCAGTTCGATTTTGAGTGCGATGCCCGACGCGGCACCGGCAGTTTTCACATAT
>JAQCFD010000294.1 GCA_027618305.1 Pseudomonadota bacterium | reverse complement strand
CGACGGCGAAACCGACGGCGAAGAAGAAAAGGCCGGCGATTAGTCCGAAAGGCGGGGCCGCCCAATGTTGTTGCTGGTGGGGCTTGGCAATCCCGGCCCCAAATACGAACAAAACCGACACAATATCGGTTTCATGGCGGCGGACGAGATTGTCCGCCGCTATGGCCTTTCTGCACCCCGCGCCAGGTTCCAGGGTGATGTCAGCGAGGGTCAAATCGGCGGCGAACGAATCGTCGTCCTCAAGCCGGCCACCTTCATGAACGAATCCGGTCGTGCGGTCGGAGAGGCTGTCCGCTTCTACAAGCTGGCGCCGGCGGACGTCATCGTGATCTATGACGAGATCGACCTCGCCGCTGCGAAGGTGCGCGTGAAGCAGGGCGGCGGCAATGCGGGGCATAACGGCTTGCGCAGCATCGACGCCCATCTGGGCGACAAGAACTACTGGCGCGTGCGCCTCGGGGTGGGTCATCCCGGTGACAAGGCCCAGGTCAAAAACTACGTGCTCGGTGACTTTTCCAAGGCCGATCAGGGCTGGCTCAACCGGGAGCTGGCAGCGGTCGCGGACGAACTTCCTACCCTGTTCGAAGACCGGGCGAGCGACTTCATGAGCCGCGTCGCCATGGCCGTCCAGGGGGCCGTCCAGAGTGACACGAAACCGGCACCCCAAAAAGCCGGGGCCACCGAGAACAGGGCCAACAACACGGCCAACGCCAAAGCCACGGCAGCGCCGAAGGCACCATCCGAACCGGAGACCGCCGTCGGCAATGCCTTGTCGCGCGCCATGAACCGGCTGCGAGGACGCGACTAACATGGGTTTTAATTGTGGAATCGTCGGCTTGCCCAATGTCGGCAAATCGACGCTGTTCAATGCGCTGACCGCCACCGCGCAGGCGGAATCGGCCAACTATCCTTTCTGCACCATCGAGCCGAACACCGGGCGCGTGGCGGTTCCCGACAAACGTCTGGCCGTTCTCGCGGGCCTGGCGAAATCCGCCAGTGTCGTCCCGACCTATCTCGAGTTCGTCGACATTGCCGGCCTGGTCCGCGGCGCCAGCAAGGGCGAGGGGCTGGGGAACAAGTTCCTCTCCCATATTCGTGAAGTCGATGCCGTCTGCCATGTGCTGCGCTGCTTCGACGACAGCGGCATAACCCATGTCGAGGGGGGTGTCGATCCGGTGCGCGATGCGGAGATCGTCGAGACCGAATTGCTGATCGCCGACCTTGAGGCCGTGGAGAGACGGTTCGAGACGACCGAGAAACGTGCCAAAGGCGGCGACAAGGACGCCCGCACCCAACTCCAGATTTTAACCCCGGTGCTGGCCGTCCTGCAGGACGGGCGCCCGGCTCGGACCGCGAGCATTCCGAACGATCAGGAAACGGCGTTCCGGCAACTGCAGCTGCTCACCTCCAAACCGGTTCTTTATGTCTGCAATGTGGACGAGGAATCGGCGGTCGACGGCAACGCCTACACCCGGGCCGTCGCCGAGATGGCCGCCGCCAACGGGGCGGGGATTATCATCGTGTCGGCAGAAATCGAATCCGAGGTAGCGCAGCTCGACGACCCGGCCGAACGGGCCGAATTCCTCGAGGGGCTGGGGCTCTCCGACACAGGCCTCTCGCGGGTCATCCGCGCCGGCTATGAACTTCTCCACCTGATGACTTTCTTCACCGTCGGCCCGAAGGAAACCCGCGCCTGGACCGTGGCCGGTGCGGCCACCGCCTATGACGCGGCCGGGCGCATCCACTCGGACTTCCAGAAGGGTTTCATCCGGGCGGAGACGATCGGCTATGACGACTATATTGAACATGGTGGCGAACAGGGCGCGCGTGAAGCCGGCCGCATGCGGCAGGAAGGGCGTGAGTACAAGGTCAAGGATGGCGACGTGATGCTGTTTCGCTTCAACGTCTAGCGTTCTAGGATCATCGCGAAACGAAATTTGAACCTGGATTGGGAGGGACAAACAATGGGTAACGATTTAAAACTGAAGGCCGCCGACGGACATGAACTCGACGCCTACCAGGCCGCGCCCGATGGCGCGCCGCGTGGCGGGATCGTCATCATTCAGGAAATTTTCGGCGTCAACGACGACATCCGCGAGACCGTCGACAACTTCGCGAAGGAAGGCTATGTCGCGATTGCGCCGGCATTGTTCGACCGCCATGAGCGCGACGCGGTTCTCGAATTCAACGAGGACGGCATGGCCAAAGGCCGCGCGCTCAAGGGCGCGCTGGACTGGGACGATGTGGTCAAGGATGTGGATGCCGCGATCGCGCAGATCTCCGGCGCCGGCAAGATCGGCGTGGTCGGCTTCTGCATGGGCGGATCGGTCGCCTGGTTCGCGGCAGCCCGGTCAACGGTGTCGGCGGCGGTTTGCTATTATGGCGGCGACATCCTGTCGAACAGCGGAGAGGCCCCCAAATGCCCGGTCATGTTCCATTGGGGCGCCGAAGATGCGGGCATCCCGCTCGACGGTGTTCACAAGGTCGAGGCCGACCATCCCGACATTCCGAGCTTCATCTATGAGGGCGCGGGGCATGGTTTCAGCTGCTCGCGCCGCGGTTCCTACCACAAGGAAGCGGCCGGTCAGGCAATGGGACGCACGCTTGAGTTTCTGACCGCGAATATCGGCTAGAGAGCCCGCAAGGCAGGCCGACTAGTTTCCGGGCGCGTCAGCAAAGACGAGGAAGGTCCCGCAGGCCTCCTCCGAGGAGACAATCACCGCGTCGGTGCTGTCGCGCTCGAACGCCACCTGCTGGCCGGACAGATACAACGCGGTTGCCTGGGTATCTGCAACCTCGAGTGTGAGCGCCGCCAGGCGCGGCAGCGCCAGGCTTTCGTCGATCGTCTTGTCGTAATGCCGCTCGGGGAATGTCTTGGGCGTGACGAACCATAATTCGTTGCGGCCGGTATCGACCGTAATATTGCCCTTGCGCTCGTCGCCCGACACCGCGTCCTCACCAAACAGACGGACATAGCAATCGCGAACGCCTTCGAGAGACTCCATGACGATGGTGACCTCCGAAATGCGCCGTGCGCCGTTGGGATGCGACAACCAACTCGCGCGCCGGACCTTTTCGGGTGTGAGGTGCTCGCAGGCGAAGGTGTTCAGGCCCGGGGTGATATCGTTGGGAATGTAGACGTTGCTGAACTGGAGGGTCTCGTCCCCCGCATCCGTTTCGAGCAACCGCTGAAGTTGCTCGGGCGGTGACGCATCCATGCCCTGCGCCTGCAGCCAGCGATAGGCTTCCTCGGCGTTTTCCGTGGCGAGGGCGACATTGAGGAGCCCCTCTCCGGTTTCCAGAAACTCGTCGAGACGGTGGATATACTGCGACGGATCGATCACGCCGAGCAGCTCCACATAATCATGCTCGAACATGATCGTATAGTTGCCCGTGCCCCAGCCGATATGGCGGCCGCGCGGTGAAACGGTGAATCCGAGGCGCGTGAAAGTATCGCGCGCCGCATCCAGATCGGCGACGCCGATCAAGGCATGATCGACACCGGAAATCGGACGGTCGGTCACCGTGTCGTGGCCGTTCGCGTCTGGCATAACTTACTGCTCCCCGGGCAACCGTCCGTACCCCGCATGGGGCCGGGTTGCCGTTTGTTCCATTCTATTACGTGTATGGCGGCGCCGGAAGGACGCCATCACAACCCACTGTTTTTACACGGATTTAACCGAGAATGCGGCCCGCCACGGTGGCCAAACGGTCGACTATCGCCGGGTCTCGGGCTTCCGGTGCCG
>JAQCFD010000293.1 GCA_027618305.1 Pseudomonadota bacterium | reverse complement strand
GGGTGGCGGACGCACCGGAAGCCGGGGCACCGCCGGACCGTCCATTCGATGCCGCGCGTGCCGACCCTTTTTGTGCGGGCAGGAACCAGTCAACGACGATCTCGCCCGTCTCCAGGGTCGCCACAACATTGGGGCGCGGCCCGTCCGTACCGACATTTGCGTTGCCCTTGAAGCCGACCGGACCCGCATTCCCCTCTAGATTCGCCAACGTCATCGCATTGGCGGTCAGCGCCAGGTCCGTCTTCAGCGCGAACGACCCCAGGTCGGATTTCGCCGGGCGATAGTCGGGCGCCAGCAGCCGCGCGAATGCCACCATGTCGGGATGTGACGCATTGATCGCGAGATTTCCCTGCGGGCTCCCGGACACAAGATTGGTCAATCGTCCACGCGCAATGATCTCACCGGGCCCAATTCCGACCTTTACGTCGATGTCACTCGCCGCGAGGTCGCCGCGTGCGCTCGCACTTGCGGCCAACGCCCCGAGCTTGGGTCCTCCGGCACCGTCGCCGCCGCGCATCCGGGCGGCAAATTTCGCCGCATCGGGATGTTTGATATCCAATTGCACGTCGTAGCGCGGCGGCACTGCCAGGATGCCCAGCGTACCCGCCGTTCGCATGTTGGCGCCCATCGCATCGAGGGTGACGTCCACCACGAGGTTCTGCATATCCCCCTGAAGTGTGCCGTTGAGCTTCGTCGCACCCAGCTTCGCCGGCGCAACGATACCGGCCAGCGCGAGCAAGCGGTCGCCGTCACGCGCATCAAGATTGATTTTCACATCTGCTTTCGGGGCGCTCGCCAGACCATCAACGCGCCCTGTTACGGATGCATTTGCGCCGGCAAGGCTCTCCACCGACATATCCCGCAATTCGAGGCTACCGCCTTGCAACGTCGCGTCCATGTTGATGCCGCTGAGACGCTGGTCGCGCAGGACCACCTCGCCGACCTTAAGCTGGAATATCGCATCGAATGTATTGAGTGCGGCCAGACCGGTCGACCCGGAATCGGCGTCTTTAGCGCCTGCGGCATTGGCGCCAGCCGCGGGATTGGCGTTGGAGCGCGGCGTTGCGGCGGCCGCACTCGGTGCTTGGGCGGCCGGGACTGGCAAATATGCGTCGACATTCACCTTGTCAAGCGAGAGCCCGATCCCGAGTCCGAGGCGTTCACGGACGGCGATCGCCACGCCACCGCGCAGCCGCGAAACATCGACTCTCACATCGATGTCGGTGAGTGTCACATTTTCGGGCGTCGCATCGATCGAAACCGAGCCGACCATCTTTCGCAGCCGATCCTGCGGGACGCTGGCAACATCGACGCCGGTCCACTGCAAAAATGCCCGGAAATCATCGGCCGACAATTCGGCCTGCCCCTGAAATTTCGGGGCCGATTCCCCTGTCGACACAAACCCGACCACAGAAGCGTTCGCGCCACCGGGGAACTGTGCCGCCGCCTGCGATATCGTCACGCTGCCATCGTTCAGCTGGGCGTTGAGCAAAACCTGGCGGATGACACCCTCGCGATAGACGACCGCGTCGATCTTCGTTTCAAGGGTCGCCGAGAACCCGGTCGGCAATGCAAGGCCAGAGGCGCCGGAGGCCGGGCCCGATGCGGTTTTCGGCGCTGAATCATTGCCTCTCGCCGACCCGCCTTCGCTCGACCTGCCCCCTGATGCAGGCGCGGTCGCGAGGAGGCGATCGAGGTCGAGTTGGGTCAGGTTGAGCACCAGCGCGGCCGCGGGTACATCACCGAGGGTCACATCGACAGCACCGGTCGCAGAATCTTCCCCCAGCCGCAAGGTCAGATCATCGATTGAGATGGCTTCCTGACTTGCCGCCAGCGTCCCGTTCATCTCCAGCGGTTTGCCCTTGAGCGAGGCGGGGGCCGGCCCGTCGGAGACGGCCGCAATCAACGCGGACAGATCCTCCGCCCGCACTTCGACCTGGCCAGACAAACGCGCCGCGCCCGGCGCCCCGGCAAGCACGCCCGAATATCCGACCTCGGCGCCACCGGCTGATAATTTCAGATTGACCGGCGTCGCCCGGTCGTCCAACAGCTCGCCAACGGCCATGTCAACGCCGATCGAAATCCCCCGCGCGCTGACCATCCCGTCGGCCCGGAAAGGTCCCTTCAGGCTCCCCGCACCGAACGCGATATTAATGTCTTCGACACGCTCGCTACTGTCGGGGGTCCGGAAGACGAGCGTGCCGTCCTCGACCACCAAATTGTCCAGCCGCACCGCAGGTGCCGACGATCCGCCGACATCATCCGTGGCGGCGGCGTTGCCCCCGCCTGCTGCGCCGGAGTCAGCATTCGCAGCCGGCGCAAATGTCCAGTTGTTCGTCCCGTCCGAATATGTTTCGAGCAGAATATCGGGGTTCGAAAGCACGATGCGGCTAACTTGAATATTGCCGGTGATCAGCGGGAACAGCGCGACTTCGACAGCTGCCGCCTTCAGACTCAGCATGTCCGGTGCGCTGCCAGCTGCGGCGTTCGACAACCGCACACCCTTGGCCGAGAAGCCGGGTGCGGGCAATATGCGGAACTTCAGGGCCCCGTCGATCGCAAGGTTTCGACCGGTGGCCTTCGCAACTTCGCGCGCGATATCGGCCTTTATCGAATCGGCCGGCACGAAGAACGGGCCGACAAACGCAGCCGCAACAATAACGGCGACCAGAACAGCAAGGCCGATGAGTAGTTTGCGCACGAGATGGCGTCTCCAAAAGTTTACGGCGCGCATGCGCTTAAAGCGCGCCAAGCCGTTTTCATGCCCGGATTGCGCCGCGTCCGAAAGCTAGAATATCAACCGACGGGACGCAAACCGAACCCCGTCACATAAAAGCGCAATTCGCCTGTCGAAGATGTGACAGCGCGCACAGTTGGGTTCCCCCATGATTCCGTGGCAGCCTGTCAGTATGATGCGATTCCGTTGCACCTTTTTGTATGTATCCCTCTTCATGTGGGCGATCATGGCGGCTCCCGCAAGTGGCCAGCAGAACCAGCCCGAAGATTCCACGGACCGAACCGAAAATCGCCTGGTGGTCGCGAACCGCCACATGGTTGCCGCGGCGCACCCCGACGCGGTTGCCGCGGGTCTTGAAATGCTGCGGCGCGGCGGCAGCGCCGCGGATGCCGCGATCGCCGTGCAACTCGTCCTCAACCTTGTCGAACCCCAAAGTTCGGGCATCGGGGGCGGCGCCTTCCTGCTTTTTTATGACGCCGAGAAACGTCAGACCGTCACGTTTGACGGGCGTGAGACGGCGCCGATCGCGGCAACGCCGGATCTCTTCCTGACGTCCAACGGCACGCCAATGAAATTTGGTGACGCCATGGTCGGCGGCCGCGCGGTTGGCACCCCGGGCACGGTCGCGCTGCTGGCCCGGGTGTTTCAGGAACACGGGAAATTGACCTGGCCGGAGCTCTTTGCGCCGGCAATTCGTCTCGCGCAGGACGGATTCATCGTCGGGCCGAGGCTCGCTGCGATGCTCGCCGGCGATCGCGGCCAGCAGCTGCGGACATATGCAGCCGCGCGCGACTATTTCTATCCCGATGGAAAACCATTGCGCGCTGGCGCGCGCAGGGCCAACCCTGAATTTGCGGAAACCCTGATCGCGATCGCCGAACGCGGGCCCGTGGCTTTCTATTCCGGCGCGATCGCCGAAGATATCGTCGCCGCCGTGCGCAACGCCCCCGGGAACCCGGGGCGCCTCTCCCTGGCAGATCTCTCAGCCTATGACATCGTCCGCCGGGATCCGGTTTGCCACGGC
>JAQCFD010000292.1 GCA_027618305.1 Pseudomonadota bacterium | reverse complement strand
CACCCAGGCCGGGCGCGACGTCACGTTCCTGGTCCGCGACGCGACGCGCGAACGGCTCGCGCGCGAGGGGCTGCGCATCGAGAGCACCTATGGGGATTTCGCCGGGCCGGTGAAGACCATCGGCCAGGCCGAGCTGACGCCGGACTATGACCTCATCCTGCTGACCTGCAAGGCCTACGACCTCGACGGCGCGCTCGACGTCATCACGCCCGGTATTGGCCCGGACACGATGGTCTTCCCGATCCTCAACGGGCTGGGCCACATCCAGATCATGAACGACCGGCTCGGCGCCGATCATGTCCTCGCGGGGACCGTGAAAATCTCCGCCGCCCGGCTGGCCAATGGGTCGATCAAGCACATGAATGACTGGCGCTGGCTGAATTTCGGCGAACAGGCCGGCGGGATCAGCGACCGGGTCGCGGCACTTCGGGACGCGCTGGACGGCGCGGTCGGGCTGGAGCCCGTGGCGCTCGAAAACGCCCTGCAGGAAATGTGGGAGAAGATGGTCCATCTCGCCACGGCGGCCGGCATGACCTCTCTGATGCGCGCCAATGTCGGCCAGATCGTGCGCACCGACGAGGGCGCATCCCTGTTCCGGCATTTCCTGGAGACCACGGCAGAGGTCGCGAAACGCTCGGGCTACCCGCCCAGCGACGCCTTCATGGAAAACTACCGGGCACTCTTCGCCGATCCCCAATCCAAATACGTCACCTCAATGCTGCGCGACATCGAGGCGGGCAACCGGTCAGAGGGCGAGCACATCCTCGGCATGCTGTTGAACACGGCCCGCGACGTCGGCATCGACGACCCGCTGCTCGCCACCGCCTATGCCGGCGTCAAAGCCTATGAGGCCCGCCAGAACGATGGCGGGCTGTAGAATTCTTCAGGGTCGTCGCCTCTAGGGCAACCGGGTCGCACGCGCGGCGGCGGAATCTTTGTCCCCGCGGCCATACGCTTCGGCCAGCGCGTCCAGCCCGCGCAGCAGCGCGGCGCGCTCGATCGCGTCGGCCTTGCCCAGGGGCCCGGCCTTGCTGCGCCAGAACCAGGCGGGCAGTCGGTGCTCGACGCTCACCCGGCGGGTCTCCGACCAGGCGAGCCGCCCGGCATTGCGCAACACGTTGTCGCCGCGCGCGAAGATATCCCGCGCCCGGGCATCCGCGTCTGGATAAAGGTTGGCACCCCCGGCGTTCATGCCCGTGAGCCCGCTGGCATAGCGTTGATAAATATGGGTGTAGGGTGTGGGTTTGCCGAAGGCCCGCCAGCGCATCACCGTGTAGACCCATCCGGCATCCATCTGCGCCTGGGAGATATGCCCCGACAGGCGCAGGATACCCAGCGGGTCGCCCGATCTCGGGTCACGCACGCCGTCTGCGCCGACGATCAGCGCGCGCCGGGCATAGAATTCCGGTGTCCCCCCATCCGCCGGGCGGCGCTCGATCCGCGTGGTCTTGCGGCGCACGCATCCAGCTTTCGTTTCCTCCCCGCACGCGCCATCGGGTTACTCCGCCGCCTGGTACATCAGGATCGGTTCCAGCATTCGCGCCGGCACCCGTACAGACGGCGAATGCTGCTGCACCCAATCCTCATATTCGCGACCGGCATAGAGCCGGGTCATGGCCGTCTTGGTAATTCGGCTGCCGGCGCGGCGTTCGCGCACCCGCGCGCGTTTCTTGCGCGGCAACGCCGGCACCTCGAACTTCATGCGCTGCCCATAGATGCTGGCACGGCTCAGGCAGAGCAGCCGGGCGATCTCCAGATCTGTCCCCACGGCCCGTTGCCAGGCCAGCATTTCCTCGTCGGATCGCGGCGGCCATTGCAGGTCCGGCCGGTTGCAGCGAAATTTCGACACGATCACCTCCCCTGGTTAGACTGAAAAAAAGAACGAACAGTGAACATTTTACGCATTTCGTCGCCCAATGCATGCGGAATTTCCAATCCCGATGGACAACTCGATGCGGCCAAAATGTTGTGTTTTTCACATTGCGTATGCAACTTAAAACGTGATAATTTCGCAATCTCCTGAAATTTCAATAGGTTCGGAGCCATGGAACTCGATTGGATACGCGACGGCTTGGCGAAGCCCGGCAAGACCCAGCGCGGTCTGGCCGCGGCCTTGGGTGTCGACCCGTCGGCGATCAGCCGGTTGCTCACGGGCGCCCGTCAACTCCGCGCCGCCGAGTTGCCTGTCGTCGCCGCTTATCTGGAATCCCAAATTCCGGCCGACTTCACGCCGGACCTCACGCGCGGATCCGGGCGGTCGACACAAGCCACGCCTGTCCGCACGTCCGGCCCCACTTCCGGCCCCCCGTCCGAAGCGGGCAATCGGGATCTGCCGGTAATGGGAACCGCCGTCGGCGGATCGGCAGGCGAGTCCGGCGGCATGTTCGTCATGAACGGGGAAATCCACGACTATATCGAGCGTCCCCCGTCATTGCGTGGCGTGGCCAGCGCCTATGCGGTCTACGTCGCCGACACCTCGATGGTGCCGCGCTACTTCCCCGGAGAAACCCTGCATGTCCATCCGGGCCGCGCCGTGGTCCGTGGCGACGACACCTTCGTCGTCGTCCAGCTCCGCCCCGACACAGAGGGTGAGCCGCCCCGTGCCCTGGTCAAACAATTCTCCCGACAGACCGCCGACACCCTGTATCTGAAGCAGTTCAATCCTGCGACCGAGTTGGCCTTTCCCCTCGAACAGGTCGAAAGCCTGCACCTGATCATCTGGGCGGGACGCGGGTAAACCCGCCCGCGGGCGCCCCTGCGCTGCCCGCTTGACGAAAATTGCGATTTTCGCACTATTTGTCCTCATGCCAGCGCCATTGATCGAGACATCGAGCCAGTATCGCGCACTATGCAGCCGCATCGCGGCGCTGGAATCCCATCTCCGGGCCATCGACAAGGCGCGATCCCTCGCCCGGACGCACAGGCAATCGGAGCAGATCGAAGAAGAGGATCTGCGAGACCTGCTGCCGCTGGACGATGCTCGTAGCGATGTCACCTATACCCTGCGCGGGTTGGAACAGGCCGCAGGCGAATGGGAGACACGGCGCCACGCAAAACGTCACACGGTCCAGCCCGGCACGACCTGATATTTGCCTGTCCGGATGGTTGCCTGTCCCCGCCGGTTGCACCACGATGGAGGCAACAGGCGCCGAAAACCAAACAGGCAGCCGATCTCATCAGGGAAGCACGCGCGATGAAAAACGCACCCGACGGCGGCGATGCCGTCCTCCAGGCCTTTCGCAGTCTCGGCATCGACTATGTGATGTCCTCACCCGGCTCCGAATGGGGTCCGGTCTGGGAGGCAATGGCCCAACAGAAACTCTCCAACGAGCCTGGCCCGACCTATCTCACCTGCGCGCACGAGACCCTCGCCGTCGATCTGGCGATTGGCTACACCTCGATCACCGGGCGCATGCAGGCGGTGATGCTGCACGCCGGAGTCGGCTTGCTCCAGGGCGCGCTCGGCGTCGAGGGCGCGCTGCGCGGCGCCATCCCCATGGTCATCCTGTCGGGCGAATCCCTCAGCTTCGGCGAGGACCCCGAATTCAACCCGGGCTTCCAGTGGCAGGCGCTGCTGAACCAGGTCGGCAGCAACCCGCGGCTGCTGGAGCCGCTGGTCAAGTGGTCGCAACAGGCCGGCAGTGTGTCCACCGTGCACCAACAGATCGTCAGCGCCGGCGAACTCGCCCAGCGCACGCCGCGCGCGCCGGTCTATATGTCCGTTCCCATCGAGGTGATGACCCAGCCCTGGACCCCGCCCGACGCGCTGCG
>JAQCFD010000291.1 GCA_027618305.1 Pseudomonadota bacterium | reverse complement strand
CGGGTTCTTCATCCGCGGAAGCTAAGGCGCGGCCTGGATCCACTCAAGCTGGTTTGCTCTGACAATGCCAGAAGAACCGCTCGGCAGCGCTGGCCGAGTGGCGTCAATTGGCGGCGTTAAAGCGAGGTTGCGAGAAATTCCGGAGACTGGTTCGCTTTAGACCGACACCACCTCTTGGCCGCTCGGACAACTTCGTTCGAACTACTCGTAGAAGCGTATACTCGACACCATCAGGTCGGCCGAGAACGACCGCCCGATAGCCACCAGCCCGATGCGTTTTAGGCGCTGCGTATCGAGGGGTTGATCGAGCCGGTATGGCGCGAAGCCATCGAACGGCAGATCGATTTTCTGCCAGTGCTCGCCGGCGGTGAAATGTGCCCGATAGGACTGCCAGGGACGGGTCGCGTCCGGGGTTCGCAGGTGTAGCGAATACTGTTGGCCATTGCCGCGAACCATGATGCGAAGACCGCGATACGCGGATGCGTCGAGGACGCCGCCGGACGCGTTCAGGTCGAGCGCGGCCTGGACGAACCCGCCGTTATTCTCCAGGCGGACGTCGCCGCGAAGTCGGAGAAAGACCTGCCCCTCGGCATTGCTGTGCTCGACACGCACGTCCGAAACGCCACCCATGACCCTGTCACTCACGCCGCGCCATTCCGTTCCAAGCGCGGAAACCAATCCATCATTGGAAAAATCATCGATCAGCATCGTGTCGCTCATTGCGTGCTCATTGCTCAGCATGAAAAGGGCCAGAACGACGGAAAAGAGGCGCACAACTTTCGCCGCACCGTCGCGTCGGGATCTGCCGCAAGGCGCGAGTGACAAGGTCATCAAAATTTTTTTGTTTTTCTGGTGCGATCGCCGGTCAGGGTGTTTCGCAATGCGCCTTTTCCCCGCACGCGACCCGACGCTGCAGGTAGGGGCGCAGGGGCAGGAACAGGTTGTAGAGACGTTCGAGAACCCAAAGCACCGGCGGGATCCGAGCGACTTTTCCCACAAGCCGGAAGCGTGGCAGCGCCGACCACAAATGGGCAAATGCGGCCGCACCGTCGACCAGATTTCCATCCGCGGTCTGAACATGGAAGCGTGCCAGGGCATCATTCCGGGACAAGCCGTCGGGAAGTTCCGCTATGCCCGTCTGGCTAACGTCAACCCACGCGATGTCCGATGCCCCGTCATGTTTCCTGTAGAAGGCGATCTCACGAGCGCACAGAGGACACGCGCCGTAAAAGAAAACGCGGGGCATGGGTTCTCCCGTCATGACGTCCTCGCGCGATAACCGTTGAGCCGATCCCATACGTGGTTGCCGTGCGGTTGGTCGCGAAAGGACAGGGCGTTCCGAGCGGCGCGGAATGTCGCCCCGGTCAACAGCACGCCCGTTGCGGCCAGCAGATGCATAATTACGAGCGCGTCGTAAAAAAACCAGACGCCCGCCATGGCGCTGAAAATTGCCGTCCACATGAGGCTCAGCACCACAATGATCTGAAAGCGCAGGGCGCGTGGCGGATCGCTCAAGGGATTGAGGTCCGGATCCATGATCACACGGTCCAGTCTTTCATTCTCGTCTCCGTGGGTTGCTTTCACCTCCATACGTAATGCGCGACGTGCCGGATCAGCTGTCGCCGGGTTGCATGCGACCATCTGTCGTCGTCCGGCGGCGCGACGCCCGCGTACTAAGTGCAAACCCCAAGAAACGGAGACAGATTCATGAATCGATTAGGCTATGTTCTGGCGGTCTTCTTCCTTGTCATGCCCGCCTCGGTGAACGCAGCGGACACGACAATCCAGATGTTGAACAAGGACCCCGGTTCGAAGGAACGGAACATCTACAGCCCTGCGCTCGTCCAGATTAAACCAGGCGACACGGTTAACTGGGTTTCGACCGACCGCGGGCATAACGTGGAGTTCGTCCGCGGTGCCTATCCGGAGGGTGTGAAGCCTTTCCGCTCGGCGCTCGGCAAGGACGTGTCCTACACATTCTCCACGCCCGGTGTGTATGTCTTCAAGTGCACGCCGCATTACGGCCAGGGGATGGTGGGCATCGTTATTGTCGGAGAAACGCCCGATAACCTGTCCGAGATCGCGGCTAAAAAATATCCCAGTAAAGCCGATAGGCGGATCGATGCACTGCTCGCGCCGCTGACCTAGTCGCCGATGCCGGGAGTGGGATGCACGGGCCGGCCCGCAAGCGCCGGCCATTCCCACATGTGTGTCCTAATTTTCGGCCAACCTTGCGATCCAAATACCCTCTTCCCGCGTATAAAGTTTTTTTATTATGGGGACTGAAAAATGCGTCTTGGCTATTTCACCATGCCGGTACACCCGCTTGATCGGGACTATCCGACCACGTTGCAGGAGGACCGGGAGACCATCATCCTCTGTGACAAGCTTGGCTTTCACGATGCGTTTGTCGGGGAGCATCTGACTGACAGCGCGGAGACCATCACAAACTCGTTGATGTTTCAGGCAACACTGATTCACGCGACCGAAAACATCAAGCTCGCGACCGGGACAACAAACCTTTCTCACATGCACCCGGTTTTGGTGGCGACCCACGCCGCCATGTTCGACAACCTGGCGCGCGGTCGATTCATTCTCGGGGTCAGCCCCGGCGCGCTGCGTTCCGATGCGGAGGCGCTCGGCATTCTTGACGAGGACCGCAACCAGATTTTCGCCGAGGCGATTGACGTGATCCTGGCGATCTGGGCCGGAGAGACGCCCTATGACATCGATTTTGAGAACAACCGGTTCAAGGTGACGACGGCTGAGACCCGCTACCTCGATGTTGGTTACGGCATCATGCCAAAGACATTCCAGCAGCCGCGTCCGGAGATCGTCGGCACGGTCGTTGCGCCCTTCTCAAAGGGCGTGATCGCCATGGGCGAGCGCGATTTTCATCCGCTGTCGGCCAATTTTCTGCTGCCTAAATGGGCGGCAACACACTGGGGTAACTATGCCGAGGGCAAGGCCAATGTTGGCGAGGTCGCCGATCCGGCCGACTGGCGGATCGCACGGACCATTTTCGTGGCTGACGATGATGCCACGGCCAAGGCCTATGGCAAGGATGATGCGAACAGCCCCTACCGCTTTTACTACTCCCAGATTCTCAAAAAGATGATCCGAGGCAACAGGCAGGGGGTCTTCAAGCAGGACCGGGACGAGCCCGATGATTCCGTGACCCTCGACCGCGTGATTGACGATTTGGTGATCTGCGGCACGGTGAATGACGTGGTCGATCAGATTCTGGCCCTTCGAGAGATTACGGGCGACTTCGGTGAACTCGTCTATGCCGGCATGGACTGGGTGGATGAAGGGCTGACCAAGCGGTCACTGCAACTGATGGCCGAGGAGGTCATGCCGCGGGTGAACGCCGCGATCGCGGCGGCAGAGCCGGCTGCGGCGGCTCAATAGTCGGGCCGGGAATGAAGCTTTGCAGTTAACCGCCGAAGACCGGTCAGTCCCGTTGGCCGCGGTTTGGCTGGGGGGCTTGGGCGTTGTTCCCTTTTTGGCATGTGCCGGGCACTGTCAGACTAACCGGACTTGAGCCACTCTCGCCCGTTCCATAGCCTCTGCGGATGAAAAATTTCTTCCGCTGTTTCAACTCATCGCCTGAAGTCATCCGCCTGACGGTGATGATGTATGTGCGCTACCCGCTTTCGCTACGCCAGGTCGAGGACATCTTGTCCGAGCGCGGCATCGACATCTGCCACGAGACGGTGCGGTTCTGGTGGAACCGGTTCGGTCCGATGTTCGCCGCCGAGATCCGGAAGCGCCGGGTTCAAAATC
>JAQCFD010000290.1 GCA_027618305.1 Pseudomonadota bacterium | reverse complement strand
CGATGTCGAGCCCGCCGGTAGCGAAGTAATCCAGAAAGAAGAGCGGTTCGGCTCCCTGCACGACGAGGTCGTTGACGCACATGGCGACCAGGTCAATGCCGAGCGAATCGAAGCGGCCCGTTTCGAAGGCGAGCTTGAGCTTGGTGCCGACACCATCGGTCGCCGCAACAAGGATCGGGTCCTTGAATCCCGCCGCCCTGGGGTCGAAGAGGGCGCCGAAGCCGCCCAGGCCATCAACCGAGCCGGCGCGCTGCGTCGCCGCGGCCAACGGCTTGATGGTGTCGACGAGGGCGTTGCCGGCCGCCATATCCACGCCGGCATCTTTATAAGAAAGCCCCAGTGTCCGTCTCCTCGCGCGCAGCGCGCATTAATCGTGCTATGGCATTGCCACATTCGCGGTGCAGTGTTTTGCTGTGCCGCGAATCATGCCGTGTTGGCCCGTCAGAATAGGTGTTTCAAGGTCATTTGCAATGTGTCGCGCGCTGCAAAAATTTAGTCTGGTTCTCGCCCTGTGGTTGCTTGCCACGGGTGCCGTTTCCCTTGTCGGATCGGTGCCCGTCCGGGCGCAGCAAACCGCGCTCGAGGATATTTTCGTCGTCCGCGATGTCGCGCTGGATGAAACCGCCCAGACGGCGAGCGCGGCGCGTACCCGCGCGCTTGCGAACGGGCAACGCGAGGCGTTTGCGCGCCTCGAAGCGCGGCTGACGCGCAGCGTACATCGCGGCCTCGCGACGACGATTGATTCCGACACACTGGGATTCCTTGTCGACGCCATCCAGATCGATGGCGAGAAGACCTCGGATGTCCGTTATCTCGCGAATTTGAAGGTCACCTTCAAACCGGATGCGGTGCGCAACCTGTTTCGCCAGTCCGGCGTGCCGTTTGCCGAGCTGCGCAGCCGGCCGCTGACGGTTGTGCCTGTCCTGGCAACCCCCGCGCGCTACCTGCTCTGGGATGACCCCAATCCATGGCGCGAGGCGTGGCGAAATTATCCCGAAGGGACCGGTCTCGTGCCGATGCTGGCCCCGATCGGGGATCTGGCGGATTTGTCGGGATTGACGGTGGATCAGGCCGTTGATGGGGACCCGGATGTCCTGGCGCGTTTCGCCGAACGCTATGGCGCGCGCGGTGTGGTGGTCACGATCGCCAATGTTTTCGAAGCGGAGCCAGGCCTTCTGCGCAGCGATATCGTCAGCATTCCCGTCGGTTTGCCTGAGATGAGCACGTTCAGTGTTTCCATTACCGGACGTGATGGTGAGACCGAGTTTGATATACTCGTGCGCGCGGTCGGCGAGGTTCGCGACCTCATCGAGGACGAATGGAAGGCGGCGAGCGCGCTGACGTCCGCTGACATCGCTCAGTTGCGCGCCGCGGTGCCCATTGTCGACCTGAAAAACTGGATCGATATTCGTGCGCGTATCGCGCGGGCGCCTGCCGTCACGAATATTGAGGTTGTCGCCCTGACGGCCACATCGGCGGAGATCGTGATCAATTACCGTGGCGATGAGGCGCGGTTGACCAGGGCCTTCGAGCGGTTCGATCTGATCCTCGAAGGAACGGGTCTCGGCCAGGACATCGCGCCCCTGTCAGGGAACGACCAAACGGGCCTCCGGGCGCTGGTGACCCATGTCGTTCGTCTCGCGGTAAACTGAGTGGATCGCTCCGTGAGCCGTCAACTCGTCCTGGATCTGGGTCATCGAACCGCCCGGGGAAGGTCGGATTTCCTGGTCTCTGGCAGCAATGCCGAGGCGGTTGAATGGATCGACCGCTGGCCGGAATGGCCCGTACGCGCGCTCGCCATCTGGGGCCCGGCGGCGTCGGGCAAGACCCATCTGGGACATGTCTGGTGCGACGTGAGTGGCGGAATCCTGATCGGACCTGATGATGCGCGCGCGTCCGACGGGGCCGCACTGCGCGCGCGAAACAGATTTCTCTTCGTGGATGATGCGGACCAGCTTGCCGGTGACCGGGACGGCGAAGAAGCGCTGTTGCACCTCTACAATTACATGCTGGAGACCGATGGCGCGTTGTTGCTCGCGGGTCGCGAGGCGCCGGCGCGCTGGAACGTCGGCCTGGCCGATCTGGCGTCGCGGCTGAAGGCCCTGTCCGGGGCCGGCATTTCAGCACCCGACGATGATCTGCTGGCCGCGTTGATGGTCAAGCTGTTTCGCGACCGCCAGCTGCGCGTAGGCGAGGATGTGGTGCTCTACCTGATGGCGCGCATGGAGCGCTCCTTTGCCGCCGTGGCCGACATCGTCGCGGCGATCGATTCTGCGGCGCTTGAGCGCGGGCGCCCGGTCACGGTGCCCCTTGCGCGGGAAATTCTCGGCAATTTTGCCTGACATAAAACAGACATCGATCTGTCATAAATTGCAGACATGATGGGATATCGCTAGCCTAGAGGGCTATGCGGCGTGTATGCGCCTGTAATTCCTAACTAAAACATGGTCCCCGTGGTCGCTGAAGACAACGCAATGATCCCCGACCCGGTCCCCGGGATCGGGCCGGATTCTCCCGAACGGTTCATCAACCGCGAACTCTCCTGGCTCGCGTTCAACGAGCGTGTCCTCGAAGAGGCGGAGAATCGCAATCATCCTCTGCTCGAACGTTTGCGTTTCCTGTCGATCTCCGCGTCGAACCTGGACGAGTTCTACATGGTGCGCGTGGCCGGCCTTAAGGGCCAGGTCGAGGCCGGAATCACAACAGCCAGCCAGGAAGGGTTGACCCCAAGCGAGCAGCTCGCGGCGATCAATGCGCGCGCGGGCGCCCTCATGGCCGCGCAGCAAAAGACATGGCTGGGGCTGGTGGACGCGTTGCGGGCGCAAAATATCGCCGTGGTAGAGCCTGACGAGCTCACCACGGATGAGGCGGCCTGGCTCGAAGACCGGTTTATGACCACGATCTTCCCGGTCCTGACTCCACTCGCCGTCGATCCGGCACACCCGTTCCCGTTCATCCCGAATTTCGGGCTGGCCGAAGCGTTGGAGCTTTACCGGCCGAGCGACAACCGGCTGATGATCGGCCTCCTGCCCCTGCCGGGACAGATCGAGCGTTTCATCCGCCTGCCCGGCAGTAATCAGCGGTTCATCCTGCTCGAGAAATGCGTCGCCATGTTCCTCGACCGGGTCTTCCCGGGTTTCGAGTTGCGCGGCATGGGGACGTTCCGGGTCATTCGCGATAGTGACATCGAGGTTCTGGAGGAGGCGGAGGATCTGGTGCGGCTGTTCGAATCCGCGCTCAAGCGTCGACGCCGCGGCACGGTCATCCGCCTGACCGTCGACGCCGAGATGCCGCCCGATCTGCGCCGATTCGTCACCGAGGAGATCGGCGTCGACGAAGAAGATGTGTTCGTTCTCGACGGTATGCCCGGGCTCGACCGGACAAAAGAGTTGATCGTCGACGACCGGCACGACCTCCTGTTCGATCCCTTCAACGCGCGATTCCCCGAGCGTATCCGGGACTTTGCGGGTGATTGCTTCGCAGCCATTCGGGCGAAAGACATCGTGGTGCACCATCCATTCGAATCCTTCGATGTGGTGGTCCAGTTCCTGCGCCAGGCCGCGCGCGATCCCCAGGTGGTCGCCATCAAGCAGACGCTCTATCGCACGTCGGAAAATTCTCCGATCGTCAGCGCCCTGATCGAGGCGGCGGAGGCCGGCAAGTCGGTGACGGCGCTGGTCGAGTTGAAGGCGCGGTTCGATGAGGAGGCCAACATCCGCTGGGCCCGGGAACTCGAACGCGCCGGCGTACAGATCGTCTACGGCTTCATCGATCTCAAGACCCATGCC
>JAQCFD010000289.1 GCA_027618305.1 Pseudomonadota bacterium | reverse complement strand
GCGGCGCTGACCCGCTTGATCGGGCCCACCGAAATGGGCACCTTGTTCAAGGTAATGGCCCTAACCGAGAAACGGATCGAGCTTCTCGCAGGCTTCGATTCCCTGACCTGACCATCATGCAATATCCGCACGCACGCGCAGACAATTTGGGGCAGACCCCCGGTATCCGGCATCTCTTCCTGTCCCGCGCGGGCGGAGTGAGCGGGGGCATTTATGCCGGCCTCAATTGCGGCCTCGGCTCCGACGACAACCGCGCCCATGTGATCGAGAATCGTACCCGCGCCGCCCGGACTGTTGGCGCGGACGGCGACCAGCTGCGCACCCTCTATCAGGTTCATTCCGCCAGTGTTGTAGATGCCGAAGCCATGGACCCGGGCGACCCGCCGAAAGCCGATGCGCTTGTCTGCACACGGCCGGGCCTGGCGATCGGCGTTCTGGCCGCCGATTGTGCACCGGTCCTGTTCGCCGATCCCCAGGCGCGGATTGTCGCGGCGGCCCATGCCGGCTGGCGCGGTGCGCTGGATGGTGTGGTCGAGGCGACGGTGGCCGAAATGGAGGCACGCGGCGCCGACCGGGCGCGGATCACGGCCGCCGTCGGGCCGTGTATCGGACCCGCATCCTATGAAGTGGGGCCCGAGTTTCCCGAACCTTTCCTGGCGCAGGACACCACAAGCGAGGCTTTTTTCACGCCGCGCCCAAAATCCGACCGCCTGCTGTTCAATCTACCCGGCTATGTGCAGAGCCGGCTGAAACATGCTGGCGTGAGCGCCCGCACCGCGACGGGCCACGACACCTATCGCGACGAGAATTTCTTCAGCTACCGGCGCAGCTGCCATCGGCACGAACCGGATTATGGCCGCAACCTGTCGCTCATCGTCCTGGATGCCGAGGCCTAGCGCATGCCCTATCTGATCATGCTGATATTCTTCACGCTGGCGGCGATGATGGTGAGCTGTGCGCTTTAGCCTGCTGGTGCCGCTCCTGGTCGCCCTGACCGCGTGTCAGCCGGTACCGCGCGTTTTCGAGCGCGCCCCCGACAGTGAAAACGGACTGCTGCGGCTGTCGGATTCGCACGGGATCCTGGTCCGACCAGTGGTCGATGCTCCCGCGGCAACCGCGGACGGTTTGGCACGCGAGATGGTCGCGGCCCTGATCGACCGGGACGTCCCGGCCTTCCGCACCAGCCGCAACCGGTCCAGCATGATTCTGACCGGCACGGTGGTCGACCCCGGTCGTGATGCACATATCGCGTGGGTCCTTTCCGATTCTCAGGGCGAAGAGGTCGGGCGTTACGAGCAGAGCATCGAGGGCACGCCGATTGAGCCCTGGGCGCAAGCCGATCCGGCGCTGATGCAAAACTTCGCAGCGGCGGCGGCACCGAGAATTGCCGCCTATATCCAGGAGAACGTCGATGCCGAGGTGGTGACACCGGCGATCTATGTGGGCGCGGTCAACGGCGCGCCGGGGAATGGCGGGATGCGCCTGCAGGCGGCGTTGCGCCAGGGGCTCCGACGCCTCGGTGCCCGCGTCGCGTCAACCCCAAGCGAGGAAACGCTGATGGCGAGCGCCGACGTTCGCGTGACATCGATGCCGGATGATCGCCTCGAAGTCGCGATCGCATGGGCCGTGGCGGACCCCTTCGGCACGGAAATCGGCAAGATCGACCAGGCGAGCCCCTTTGCCAAAAGTGTCGTCGATAACAATTGGGGCGAACTCGCACGCGAGGCGGGACTTGCGGCGGCAGCCGGAATGGTGGACCTGGTTTCGCGGATCGATTGGCGCAACGGATTCGTCGCGCCCGAGCCCGGAAAAGACGACGGCGACGACACCGCAAAACGGTAACAACGACCCCGTTATTATCCCCAGCCGAGTCTTGTTTACAGCCCCCTGTCAGGTTGATACGTTCCGCCCGCGCATCGGGCCGGTTGCAACAACCGGGTCCCGTCAAACGGTCGAATAAAACCCAGGTCGCCATTGCGCGGCATCCAGGGTTCGGGGGTACGGTCGATGAAGGTGCTGGCGTGCAACAGCAACCGCCCACTTGCCGAGGCGATTTCGGCATATCTGAACATCGAACTGACACGGGCATCCATCCGACGCTTCTCGGACATGGAGGTCTTCGTCGAGATTCTCGAGAATGTGCGCGGCGAGGATGTTTTCGTAGTCCAGTCGACCTCCTATCCCGCGAACGACAATCTGATGGAGCTGCTGGTCACGCTGGACGCGCTGCGGCGCGGCTCGGCCCGCCGGATCACGGCCGTCTTGCCCTATTTCGGTTATGCCCGCCAGGACCGGAAAACCGGGCCACGGACCCCCATCACCGCAAAACTCGTTGCCAACATGATCACCGAGGCCGGCGCCGACCGGGTGCTGACCATGGACCTGCATGCGGGCCAGATTCAGGGCTTCTTCGACATCCCGGTCGACAACCTCTATGCCGAGCCGCTCTTCTCCGAAGACCTTGAGAGCCATGGCAGCAACGGCGAACTGGTCATCGTATCCCCCGATGTCGGCGGCGTGGTGCGCGCGCGCGGTCTCGCCAAACGTCTTGACGCCGACCTCGCGATCATCGATAAGCGCCGCGAACGGGCTGGCGTTTCCGAAGTGATGAACATCATCGGCGACGTCGACCAGCGACGTTGCATCCTTGTCGACGATATCTGCGATAGCGCCGGCACATTATGCAACGCCGCTTCAGCGTTGATGAACAATGGCGCCAAATCGGTGTCCGCCTATGTCACGCACGGTGTGCTGTCGGGCGGCGCTGTCGGGCGGGTTGCGGCATCTCCGCTGGAAACCCTGGTGATGACGGACTCGATACAGGCAACCGAAGCGGTGCGTGTGGCGAGCAACATCCGGCAGTTGACGGTCGCCCCGCTTCTCGGCGAGGCCATCGATCGCATCAGCCGCGAAGCCTCGGTTTCAAGTCTGTTCAATTAGGTTCGGCGCATCCGGCGTCGATGATTAACCGTCCCGGTCGTGGCACCCTTGGAGGCATGACCGGGTCAGAGGAGTGAATCATGGCGGATACCGTAATGTTTATGGCGGAATCGCGCGCACAGGTCGGCAAGGGGGCCGCCCGTGCAACTCGCCGGATCGGCAAAGTGCCGGCGGTGATTTATGGCGCGAACAAGGACCCCGAACCCATTGCCATCACCCCGGCGCAGTTGCGCGCCGCACTTGCACAGCCCGGCTTCTTCGCCACGCTGTTCGACATGGACGTGGATGGCAACAAGCAGCAAGTCTTGTGCCGCGAGTTGCAGGTGCACCCGGTCACGGATGTACCGATGCATCTGGATTTCCTGCGCGTTACCGAACGCACCCGCATTAACCTGGAAATTCAGGTTAACTTCATAAACGAAGAAGAATCCCCCGGACTCACGGGCGGTGGTGTTCTCAATATCGTTCGACATGCGGTCGAGGTGATTTGCCGCGCCGGCGCCATTCCCGAGGAGTTCGTTGTCGACCTGACAGGTCTTGATGTCGGCGACAGCGTGCACATCTCCGACATCACTCTGCCGGACGGCGTCAGGCCGACGATCACGGATCGTGACTTCACGATCGCGACGATCGCCGCACCGACTGTCGCGCCGATCGAGGAAGATGTCGTTGACGAGGACGCCGCCGAAGGCGAAGCCGCCGACGGTGATGACGACGACAGCGCCGAGGACGGCGAGGACTAATCACCTCCCGTCGAACGGGTGAGCAGAAAATGCGACTGGTTGTGGGGCTCGGAAATCCCGGCCCGAAACACCGAAACAACCGACACAATATCGGTTTCGTGGCGGCG
>JAQCFD010000288.1 GCA_027618305.1 Pseudomonadota bacterium | reverse complement strand
TCACAGACCCGCCCCTACCGAAGATGGGTGCCGTCCTGCGTTGTAGGGGCGGGTTTCAAACCCGCCCGCGCCTTCGGCCCTAAAGCCCGGCGGCGGCCATCATCTGCTGCATGCCCTTGCCTTCGGCCTCGCACGCCGCCTGATGCGCCTTCGACACCTCGATCATCTCGGGCGGCGGGGCGACCTCGCGGGCGAAATCCTCGCGCGCGAGCAGCTTCTCATACCAGGCAAACAGCTTCGGGAAGCGATCCGTCGGGAAACCCAGTTTGGTGATCCGGAACACCGTGATCCACCAGGCGATATCCAGGGCCGAGAACCCACTGGCCAACAACCACTCATGCGCCTCCAGACGCTCTTCCAGTTCGCCGAACGCCTTGAGGAATTCGCCCGCCGCCTCGACGACCTGATCATCGGTGATGCCGTTATTCGCGTTCATCTTGCGCCAGAAATCGACTTCGATCGCCTTGCGGCCATCGACCTCGCCGCCGACGGTCTCGGCACCTTCGGCCTCATAGACGTCCACCGCCTCTTCCGGTTTCTTCATCATTTCGACGGGCAGGAGGTAACGGAACGTCAACGCGCGCACACACAAATGCAGATCATCTTCCCGCTTCATCGAGGCCTGCACGAAGGCCTGCTCCTCGGGATCGGTCGGGAACAGTTTCGGGCCGTCGAAGGTGGCGTCGACATATTCAATGATGTCGTTGCTCTCGATATGCACATCGCCGTCATGCACCAGGGTCGGCATCAGGCCGCGCGGGTTGATGCCCATGAACCATTCGGTGAAATTCTCGAAATGGGCGATGTCCACATGGTGGGATTCCCATTCCACGCCCTTGGCCGCGAAGGCGATTCGGGTCTTCTGGGAGCACGATGACCCCATGAAATGAAAGAGATGCAGGCCCTTCCAGTCCAGGACCTCCGTCGTCTTGATGTCCGATGTCGCGAGTTTCACCATCTTCGTTCTCCCAAACCACGTCTCAGTTTCCCGCACGGTTGGTCCGCGCGGCGATTCGATGCGATCATAGCGACCAACAATTCAAAATCACAGGAGTGACGCCATGGCCGACGAACTGCAGACCACCCGCTTTGCGAGCCTGATCCACAATCTCGATGACATCCCCGTGCACAAAATGCCGTTCGGCGAGATGAAGGTGCTGGGCGGCGACCAGGTGATGGGGTTCTGGGCGAAACTCAACGCCGGCAGCCATATCCCCGCCCACTCACACCCCAACGAGCAGATCACCTGGCTGATGAAGGGCCGCTTCGACTACAAGTTCGGCACCGGCGAGGAGGCGACCTGCGAGGCGGGCTCGCTCGTCCTCATCCCCGGCGGGATCGAGCATGAGGTCTGGTATCGCGAGGATTGCGAGATCGTCGAGTTCTTCTCGCCGCCGCGCACGGACATGTTCCCGGGGCTGGTGGACCATCCGTATGGGTTGGTGGAGTAGCGGCGCACGCGATCCGCGAGGACGAAACGCACCGCCGGCCATTCCCACCAATCGTCATGGCCGGACTTGATCCGGCCATCCACGTGGCAATGTCACGTGACCCGATGACGTGGATGCCCGCAACAAGTGCGGGCATGACGAACGGGGGAAAAAGCACGAACCATCCAGTCATACGCGGACTTGATCCGCGTATCTCATGCACCGCCACAAATGGAAGGAGATGCCCGGATCAAGTCCGGGCATGACGGAAGATGTGTCGGACGGATCACAGACCCGCCCCTGCGGAGAATGGCAGGGGTAGTAGGGGCGGGTTTCAAACCCGCCCGGGTATGACGGACAGAGAGAAAGGCGCCAGACTAGCGCTGGCGGGCCTGGACCTTGATGCCGACGATGGTCTCTTCGCCCAGCGAGCGGCACGCCTCGAGGCGGTGCAGTCCCTCGACCAGGATCAGGCGTTTGCCGTCGTCGCGGACCATGATCGGGACCTGCTGTCCCTCTTCGAGGATGCTCGCGGCGATTTCCGACACCTTGTCGGGGTCGAGCGCCGTCCGGCGCTTGGTCGGCACGTAGATCTCGTCGATCTTGAAGATGAGGTCTTTCATCGGTGAAATCTCTCCGGCGCGGTTGCACGGGGCTGACGCCGTGCGTCGACCAGCCTAACATCCTTTCGGCGCGCCGGCGCGGACTCGATCGGCGCCTCTAGATAATATCCTCATGGTTCGCCTGTCGAAGCATGAGGCCGTCGCCCTCTCCTTCGACAAGCTCAGGATGAGGGCTCAGTCAACTGAAAGTCAGGAACCACCCCATGCAGCTCCCCACGAAATTCGTCGACATCTCCATGGCCCTCGATGATGAGATCGTCGTCGACCCGCCGGCCATGCGCCCGAAGATTTCCATGATGAGCCACGGCGACAATCTGGAGCGGTTGCAGCGCAACTATCCCGGCCTCGACCCGGCCGACCTGCCGGGCGGGCTGTATTCGGCCTATGAGACCATCACGCTGGCGACCCATAACGGCACCCATGTGGACGCGCCGAAGCATTATCACCCGGTCGACAAGAACGGCGACCCGATGCCCGGGATCGACGAGATGCCGCTCGACTGGTTCATGCGGCCCGGCGTGAAGTTCGATTTCCGGCATTTCGCCGACGGCTATCTGGTCACCGAGGGCGACATCGAGGCGGAGCTCGCGCGTATCGGCCACGAATTGCAGCCGCTGGACATCGTGCTGGTGAACACCTCGGCCGCCGTGGCCTATGGCAGCGACCATTATGTGGATTCCGGCTGCGGCATGGGCCGCGAGGCGACGCTGTATCTGACCTCACGCGGCGTGCGGGTCTGCGGCACCGATGCCTGGACCTGGGACGCGCCGTTCAAGCACACGGCCGAACGCTGGAAGGAGACCGGCGACGCCTCGATCATCTGGGAGGGCCACTATGCCGGGATCGAGGAGCCCTATTGCCAGATCGAGAAGCTGCAGCATCTGGAAGACCTGCCCGATAACGGCTTCACCGTGGCGTGTTTCCCGACGAAGATCAGGGGCGGGACCGCGGGATGGACGCGGGCCGTGGCGCTGTTCGATTAGGGCGCGCGGACGCGGCTACCCCCGCGTCCAGCCGCGCATCTTCACCAGGGTCGCCTCGCCCTTCCTCAAAATATCCATCGTCTCGGCCTCGTTCGCCTCGCGGTTGATCGAGGCTTCGATGGCGGCGGCGGCCATGGCCCTGGGGATCACCACCACGCCGTCCGTGTCGCCCACCACCAGGTCGCCCGGCTCGATGATGGCCTCGCCGATGGCGATGCGTTCGTTGATGCGCAGATCGCCGTTGAGGTCCTTGAGGGTGCCGCGCATGGCGAGGCCGCGGGCGAAGACCGGCCAGCCCATCTGGGCCAGCTCGTTGCCGTCGCGCACGCAGCCGTCGATGACCAGCCCGCCGAGCTTGCGGGCCCGGGCCGAGGTGCACATGACCTCGCCGAAGTAACCGCCCTCGTAATGGCCGCCCACGTCGGCGACGATCACGTCGCCGGGCTGGGCCTCGTCGATGCCGAAGTGGAGCGCCAGATTGTCGAGCGGCGGGCCCTTCACCGGGAAGGCCGGGCCGCAGATCGTCATGCCGGGCGCCACGGCCTTGATGGCCGACGGCAGGGCGCCGATCCGGCCCGCGGCCTCGTGGATGGTCGAGGAGGCAATTTTCGCCGCCTGGGCCAGCAGTTCGGCCGTGAGTTTTCCGCCGTCAGACATTCGTGACACTCCGCAAAAATGATATGTTACCTGGAGATTGTAGACGCCCGCAGGGCGCAGGTCATTGGGGGAGAAACGAAGTTGGTCACCATTCATTAC
>JAQCFD010000287.1 GCA_027618305.1 Pseudomonadota bacterium | reverse complement strand
GGCTTCGTGTTTCGTGGTCCGCTGCGTTCAGAAGACGGGTTGGTGAATGTTGGCACGGCGCTGCTGCTGGAACTGCCCGACCGCGCGGCGGCGGAGGCTTTCTGGAACAATGAACCGTTCGCGGCCAATGGCGGGTATCAGGATGACTCGCGGATTTATCGCTGGGTTTTCGGCGACTAACCTGCGCCGCTAGCCATTGAAATACTTCAGCACGCTTTCCATCGGGTTGGGGGCGGCCTGACCCAGCCCGCAGATCGAAGCATCGCGCATGGTCTGCGACAATTCACCGAGAAGTCCCGCGTCCCAGTTGCCGGCCTGCATCAGCTTGACCGCCTTCTCGCAGCCGACCCGGCAGGGTGTGCACTGGCCGCAGCTCTCATCTTCAAAGAACTTCGTCAGGTTGAGCGCCGCCGCGCGGACATCGTCCGCATCCGACAGCACCACCACGGCGCCGGAGCCGACAAATGCGCCATGTTCCTCGAGGGATCCGAAGGCCAGCGGCAGATCGGCCATGGCGGCCGGCAGGATGCCGCCCGAAGCGCCGCCGGGCAGATAGGCCTGCAGGGTGTGGCCATCGGCCATGCCGTCGCAATATTCCGCGACCAGCTCATTCAGCGTGATGCCGTTCGGCGCGATCTTGACGCCGGGCGTCCTGACCCGGCCTGACACGGAAAAGGCCCGCACCCCGGCATGGCCGCGGCGGCCCTGGTCCTTGTACCAGTCGCTGCCGGACTCCAGAATCTCGCGGATCCAGAACACCGTCTCGACATTGTGCACCAGGGTTGGCTGCCCGAAGACGCCGTTCTGCGCCACGTAGGGCGGACGGTGGCGGGGCAGGCCGCGCTTGCCTTCGATGGATTCGATGAGCGCGCTTTCCTCACCGCAGATATACGCACCCGCGCCGCGCCGCAGCTGGATGTAGCCGGGGCCGATAATGCCGGCCTCTTCGATCGCCGCGATCTCCTGCAGCAGAATTTCCCGCGCGGCCGGGTACTCGTCGCGCAGGTAGATCCAGAGTGATTCCGCGTCGACCGCCCAGGCGGCGATCAGCGCGCCTTCGAGGACGGCATGGGGGGAGCGTTCGAGGAAGTAGCGGTCCTTGAAGGTGCCGGGTTCGCCCTCATCGGCGTTGATCACCACGGTGCGCGATCCTTCCTCGGCGCGCACGAATTCCCATTTGCGTGCCACCGGGAAGCCGGCGCCACCCATCCCGCGCAGCTCGGCCTTTTCAAGCGCGCCATGTACCATCTCATAGGTGCGATGGTCGGCGACGCAGGACTGAAAGATGGCGTAGGCGCCGCGTTGCTGGGCGGCGTCGAGCGTCTGGTGGGGCTGAATGTCGGGTGTCGTGTCGCCCGCGGAAATCGCCGCGGCGACATCACCCGGCGTGGCGTGGTCAATATGCCGGTGGCCGACCTCGGCGACGGGGGCGTGATCGCAACGACCCATGCAGGGCGCGCGCACGACCCGCACGTCGCGCGGCGTATCGGCCTCAAGTTCAGCCAGCAACTGAGCCGACCCGGCCTGCATGCAGGGCAGGCTGTCGCAGACCCGCACGGTCAGCGCCGGCATTTTCACGTCGTCGTCGGTGGCGACATCGAAATGGGCGTAGAAGGTCGCGACTTCATAGACCTCGACGAGGGACAGTTTCATCAGGTCGGCCAGCGCCGCCAGATGGCGCGGCGACAGGCCGTAATGGGCGTCCTGGAGCACATGCAGATACTCGATGAGGAGATCGCGGCGCAGCGGCGCATCGCCGAGTAGGGACTGCACGTCCGCGACCGCATCGGGCTCGACCTGCCGGCCTTTCGGGTGCGTTGGTGCCTTGCGGCGCCCGCTGCCGGGATGATGGAATTTGTGCGGCGTCTGCTCACTCATGATCGCTCGGCTGCTCGACGTTGATGGGGTGAATGGGGTAGGGCGGGCGAATCGCATTAGATTGCCCGGCGTGGCCGGGGTCAACCGGGCGTTAAGCTTGGTAGGTTATTGAGGACCAGTGATGGAACCGAAAATTGAATTGCGGGTGGCCGAACTTCTCGCCTCGCGTCTGTGTCATGACCTGATCAGCCCCGTGGGTGCGGTGAACAGCGGCATCGAGTTGATGACCGAGTTCGGGGATGGCCCCGACAGCGAAAGCATGGCGTTGATCACGAGCAGCGCGCGCACGGCGTCCGACAAGCTGCTTTTCTTCCGCATCGCCTACGGGAATGCCGGGTCGGGCACGAATGTACCGCTGGCGGACGGCCTCAAGCTGGTCGCGCCCGTATGTATCAATCAGCGAACCGAGGCCGTGATCGACGACGCGAGCGCGGGCGCCATGCCCGGTGCGGGCGCGGTCAAGCTGCTGCTGTGCCTGGCATTGATGGCCGGCGAATGCCTGCCGCGTGGCGGCACACTGACGGTGCGGGTCGGGCCGGACATGAGGGCGGAAATCTCGGCGGCCGGGGACGGCGCGCGCATCGGCGCGGGCGAACAGGCCGCGCTGGACGGTGCGTTCGACGTCGAAGATCTCGATCCGAAAACCGCGCATGCCTATTTCACCTACTGCGTGCGCCAGCGCCTGGCGGTCGATGTCGATGTTGCGGTCGCGGAAGATCGAGTGAGTTTCACGGCGCAACTGCCCGTCGCGCTCTAGGCCGTGCCCGTAGAAAGAAACGGCCGGCTAAAAGCCGGCCGTTCTGCGTGTTTCGGAGAGGAGGGGTCTAGGCGGCTTTCGCCTTGGTTTTCTTCGTTTCGGGTTCTTCGACCGGGTCGCGCAGGACGTATCCGCGTCCCCAGACCGTTTCGATATAGTTGTCGCCCTCGGTGGCGGTCGACAGCTTCTTGCGAAGCTTGCAGACGAACACGTCGATGATCTTGAGCTCGGGCTCGTCCATCCCGCCGTAAAGGTGGTTCAGAAACATTTCCTTGGTCAGGGTCGTGCCCTTGCGCAGGCTGAGCAACTCGAGAATGCCGTATTCCTTGCCGGTGAGATGGACCGGCTTGCCGTCAACCGAAACGGTCCGGGCGTCGAGGTTTACGTCCATCAGGCCGGTGTGAATGACCGAGTCCGCATGCCCCTTGGAACGGCGGACGATGGCCTGGACACGGGCCACAAGCTCACGCTTGTCGAAGGGCTTTGTGAGGTAGTCGTCGGCGCCGAATCCGAGGCCCTTGATCTTGTTATCCGGCTCGTTCAGGCCGGAGAGAATCAGGATCGGTGTTTCCACGCGCGCCTCACGCAGGCGTCGCAGGACTTCGTAACCGTCCATATCGGGAAGCATCAAATCCAGAATGATGATGTCGTAATCATAGAGTTTGCCGATCTCAAGGCCGTCTTCGCCGAGATCCGTGGTGTCGCAAATATACCCTTCTGACTTCAGCATCATCTGGATGCTCTGGGCGGTTGCGGTGTCGTCCTCAACTAATAGAACACGCATTCTGTCTCTCCGTTGGATTGGCCGCCCATTTGGCTGGGCGTTTGTTCGGATTAATCATCGTTAACAGACCAGTCTCAAATGGTTAACGGAATATTGCCAGAATTTTCCACCGCCGAAATAGACCCACCAATGTTCACGGTTCCTTAAATACGTTGCATGCAGAATTGTACGGTTCTCAAGGGTTTGCGCGGTTATTGAAATCGTTCTCGTCCACCTAAATGAACCCAAGCGATGGGTGTTGCGTGGTTAATTTTCGTCATCTTTTGTCTCAGGTTGAAGCGATTCCTGACTGTTACCGACACGGCCTGACCTGCCCCCACTGTCTGGTCCGTTTTAAATGTTAGTGCATCATTCTTTTGACCTCCATAGGGATG
>JAQCFD010000286.1 GCA_027618305.1 Pseudomonadota bacterium | reverse complement strand
CCAGTCTGCTGCCGGGTGCGAGGGAAACATGCAGCAGTGAATTCTCGCTGCCATTGTGGGTGCCGATAGGCGCCTTCACGTCGGCACCAGCCCAGGCCGCGGGTAAATCACTTTCGGATCCGGTGTCTTCCAGCCGCACCAGGATACCTTCGTTCAGGCTGCCGCGTTCCTGGGTCAGGTCGTCCGGGGTCACGGTCGCGCAGAACTGGTATCCGGTCCCCGCCACATTCGGCGCATTCATGTAGAAGCCGATAACCTTCGCGTCCTCGTCCGTGGTCTCATTGTAGAAAAAATGCTCCGAGCCCTTCGGCATCAGGCGGCAATGCCCGGCCGAGACGACCGCGCGGCTTTCGCCCTGGCCCACGACGCCATAGCCCGACAGGTAGACGGCGATCTCGTCGCTGACCTCGTGAAGATGCTTGGCATGGGTCGAGCCTGGCCGAAAGATCGAATGAAACACCGTCGTGGCGCTGCCCGTGTCGCCGGTGATGGGCAGGCGGAACTCGGAAATCGCCCAGCCGTCGCGCTCTTCCATGCGTTCGGGGGCCACGTCCAGGGTTTGAATGACTGAAATGCTCATGTTTCTTCCGTTCAGCTGGGGTCGTTGAGAAAAGTGAATTTTTGCGTATCGCCATCGCGGTGAATGCGCCCGGCGGTGGCGCCGGCGAAGTGCACGGGCAACACCAGTGTCCCGGCATCCGTATGGGTGTCGACGAAGGCCGTGCGGCTGGCGGCGGACATCTCCAGATCCCAGCAGAAGCAGGTGCTCCATTCGGGGTGCGGGACCTGGATCGGATGATGCATCAGATCGCCGATAAAGGCGCCGCGTTCACCCTTGGATTCGACGTTCACGATGACATGGCCCGGCGAATGTCCCGGGGTGGGCTCGAGCCAGATGCCGTCCTCGATCTGGTGATCATGGTCCACCAGCACGGCCTGGCCGGCCTCCATCACCGGGAGCACGCTGTCGATGAAGGTCAGCCCGATCCGCTCCGAGCCCTGGGCGCTCTCCTTCTCCCAATGGGCATACTCGTCGCGGGCGAAGACATATTTCGCGTTGGGAAAGGTCGGGACCCAGCGGCCGTCGCGCAGCTGGGTGTTCCAGCCGACATGGTCGGGGTGCAAATGGGTGCACATGACGATGTCGATATCCGCCGGCGTCAGCCCGAGCGCTTTGAGGTTGTCCATCCACGGCCACTTCTTCATGTGGAAATCCGGATGGGTCCGTTCCTTGTCCTCGCCGACGCAGGTGTCGATCAGGATGTTGTGGTGCGGCGTCTGCAAGATGAAACTCTGGAAGGCGAGCTTGAGTTTGCCACTGGCGGTGTCGAAATGGGTCGGGGCCATCCAGTCCATATGTGCGGCCACCGCGTCGGCCGTCGCGGTGGGGAACATGTCGGCCGGTGTGATGTAGGCACCGGTGTCTTCGTGCACGGATTTGACGGAGAATTCGCCAATTGTCAGCGGGTGCATCGCGCGGGTTCCGATCGGTTGATGAGTGAACAGAGTGTCTAATGTTAGGGTTTGCTGTGCAAGCGTGGGGCGGGACAAATGGTAACCGGAGGAGGGGCAAGTTGAGCGGGGCAATCGAGATACCGCGGATCAGGACACCGGGCGGGGCCGTCATCCCGGAGGTGCTTCACGGCGAGATTGTCCATCGTTTCGCGGACGCCGGCGTGATGATCTTTGACGATGTGTGGCCGGTGTCCCAGATCGCCGACCTGCACGCGGCATATAGCGCGACCTATATGTACTACCATCAGGATCGCGAATTTGCCGACGCCCTCGCGGTGGGTGACAAACGAAAGATGATCACGATCGCCATCGAGGGGCGCTTCAATGATCCCGACATCTTTGCAAACCCAACCATGTTTCCGATCATCCGGAAGCTGCTCGGTGACGATGTGATCCTCGGCAGTTTTGTCTCGGTCACATCGCTGCCGGGCTCGCTGGATCAGAAGCCGCATCTCGACATGCCGCTGCTGTTTGAGGCCGAGGGCATGAGCCCTGAATTGCCGAGCCACAGCCTCACGCTGGTGATCCCCCTGGTCGATATGAATGCGACGAACGGAACGACAGCGTTTTTCCCGGGCAGCCACAAGGTTGTCGCGGATGAACCCCCGGATCGGGCACCCGTCGCACCGGATGTGCTGGTCGGCTCCGCCCTGTTATTTGATGCACGCGTCTGGCATGGCGGAACGCCGAACCGGTCCACAGCACCGCGCCCGGTGCTTTACAGCACTTATCAGCGGTCCTGGTTTCGAGACACGGTGAATTTTCTGTCACAGTCGCCGCTGGTGATGGACGCTACGGAATGGGCAAAAATCCCCGAACAGCACCGATTCCTGTTCGACTGGGCCCGGCCGCCGCAGGCGTGATAGATGGCTTGCGCGCGTCTTCGCGTTCTGAACCCGAAATCATCCCATCTTGGCCACATTCTCACTCTACATTGAGAACTGGCGGTGATCGCGGGCTTGCGCACGCCGTCAACTGCGCATGTGCGGACGTTGACGCGTTCTCGGATCACGCGCTACGGCAAGGGGATATGCCGGTGTCGGCTTTGTGCGCCGATGTTGAGGTCAGAACGTTGAATACGAGGAGAGAAACAATGATGGGCAGATCGGGGAAACGACCCAAGGGAATGCTCATGCGTTTTCAAAAAGCCACGGCGGCGGCTCTGCTGGCCGCGCCCTTTATCGCTCTGCCAGGGGAACCTGCCGGTGCACAGCTGGGTGACATTCTGAAGTCGCCCAAAACGCTGATCGATCGGGCAATTGAGGCGCGCAGCACGGCGGACATCGCCAAGGACAACCGGATCGTAATCAAGGTCAACGGCATCATGGCCGATCTCGGCACGATCAAGGCGTCCACGGAAATTTATGAGCAGAAACTCCTGATCACCGGGATTTTCTCAGACCAGAAAACCCATGACGATTTTCTCGAACAGGTCCGAAAGGTCGACGGCGTAAAGGACCTGTTCTGGCATGCGCATGTCCTGACCGACGCGGAACGCGAGCAGCGCGATGACGAACTGCTCGGCTGGGATGATGTTTTGGTCCTGGAAACCAAGGTCGGTATCGAAATGGTCGCGACGCGTGGGGTGGCCGATGTGAATTTCCGCACGGCCGCGGATTCCTTCGGCACGATCTATCTGATGGGTCGCGCGCGCTCACAGGAAGAACTCGACAAGGCCATCGCGACGGTGCGCAACACGGAAGGTGTCGGTCAGGTCGTCAGCTACGCCTTCGTGCGACCGTAGGGCACACCCACAAGAACACCGGCCTGACGGCCGGTGCGGGCGATTTTCGGCGGCGCCGGGTCTAGTCGCCGAACACCTCGGCCACCGGACGCACCTGGTGACGCGCGTTCCCGTCGCGCCGTGACAGCCCCACACGATCAAAATACTCCAGCACTTCGACGGCGAGGTTCCGGCCGATGCCCGCCTGCTGGCGGAACGGCGAAACGCCAACAGTGCCCTCGGCGGCGATCATGGCCTGGAACGTCTGCGCGTGGGCACGCAGGGCCGCCGGTGTGAAGAATCTGTTCTCCGCGATCTGTACCGCGAGGCCCATACGCACGGCTTGCCGCAGGGTCTTGCCGACACCGTTGACCGGCAGACCGGCGGTCTGCGCGAGATCATGGACGACCGGCGGGCTCTCGGGCGTTTCGTTCAGCAGGGGTTGTAGAATTTCCCAGCGCTTCGCATCGTCGCCGGTCAGGCCGGGCTGGTGGTCGGGGCGGTGCAGCAGCATCCCGTCGCTGGACAATGTCCTGTCGGCGATCAATCGCGCCGTGATCGCGTCAAACAGC
>JAQCFD010000285.1 GCA_027618305.1 Pseudomonadota bacterium | reverse complement strand
GACCCGCCCGCGCATGACGGGCTGCATGGAACGCGCAGCTGGGGTCCGTGCATGACGCATTGTGGGGACAGGGCCCGACAGCGTATTCTCCCCCAAAGGGAGCAATACCAATGCAAGACAAGACCTATCTGCGCACGCTGATCGACTTCAACGCCTGGGCCAATGAGGAGATGTACCAGAAGGTCTCCGAGCTGCCGCCCGAGGAGGTGAAGAAGGAGCGGCCGACGCCGCTGGTATCCATCTTCGTGAGCATGCATCACCTGTGGAACGTGGATGTCATGTGGATGGGGCACATGACCGGCGTGGGCCACAACTACAAGACCCTGCGCGATCTGGAGCACGAGACATTCGAGGAGCTGTGGGCCGCCCGCAAGGCGATGGACAAGACCCTGCAGGACTATGTCGACAGCCTGAGCGCCGAAGAACTTGAGGAAATCATCGACTACACCCTGATCGGCGGCAAGACCGGGTCGCTGTCGCGGGCCATGTGCATCACCCATCTGGCGATCCACGGCGCCTATCACCGGGGCTGGATCTCGGACATGTTCGGCCAGGCGGGCGCGATGCAGCCGCTGATCGATATCCCGATCTATGAACGCGCGCTGCGCGAAGGCGGCCTGCCGCCGATGCCGGTCTAGAATACCGGACCGAAGGCCCGACAACCCCGACCACGAGGAGAAAACGATGCCCATCGATCCTGTCCGCCAGGCCGACCCCAGCGAGATACCCGTCATCGATCTCTCCGCGCTGATCGACGGCGACGCCGACGCGAAGCGCCGCGTCTCGGCCGAGATCGTCCATGCTGCCGAGAATACCGGCTTCTTCTATGCCGCCAATCACGGCGTGCCCCAGGAACTCGTCGACGGCGTGTTCGAAACCGCCGCCGCGTTTTTTGCGCAGCCCGCAGAAGAGAAGCTGAAGATCGGGCTCGAGACGTCGACCTGTTACCGTGGCTATCTGCCGCTCGATTCCAAGGGTTCCGACCCGACCCAGCGCAACTTCCTCGAGGCCTTCCAGATGGGCGAGGAGCGGCCCGAGGGCGACCCCGAGGTACCCGCCGGCAAGACCCTCGCCGGACCCAACCAATGGCCGGCCCAGCCGCAAAAACTGAAAGACACCATGCTCGCCTATCACGCGGCGATGGGCCAGCTCGCGGACCGGCTGCACCGGGCCTTCGCGATCGGTATCGATTTCCCGGAAGACTATTTCCTGCGCTACTACAAGAACGCGCTCAACCAGCTGCGCCTGCTGCATTATCCCCCGCCCCCGGCCGATCTCGACGACGGCGTCATGGGCGCGCGCATTCACTCCGACACCGGCTCCTTCACGATCCTGTTGCAGGACACAAATGGCGGGCTCGAGGTCGAATCACGCAGCGGCGAATGGGTCGCCGCCACCCCCATCGAGGGCACCTTCGTGATCAATATTGGCGACATGCTCGAGAACTGGACCAACGGCCGGTTCATCTCGATCAAGCACCGGGTGGTCAACCGGTCGGGCGCGGAGCGCTACTCGATTCCCTATTTCCTGAACCCCGACTATGACGCGCTGGTCGAGCCGTTCCCGGAGTTCGTCAGCGACGACAACCCGCCGCGCTTCGAACCGGTGCATGTCGGGCAATTCCTGTCCCACCGGTTCGATTCCATCTGGCCGCGAAAACCGCTCTAACCCGCCAAGAGAGATCCCCCATGCGTTGTGAAGTCGTTGCCGTCGGCACCGAGTTGCTGCTCGGCCAGATCGTCGACACCAATTCCTCCTGGATCGGCGAGCAACTCGCCCTGATCGGGATCGATTCCCTCTACCAGGTAAAGGTCGGCGATAATTTCGGGCGCATGGAGGCGACCATCCGCCAGGCCCTGGAGCGGTCGGAGGCCGTGATCTGCTGCGGCGGGCTGGGCCCGACCCAGGACGACATCACCCGCGATGTCATTGCCAAGATCATGGGCGTCGAGATGGTCCGCAACGACGCCATCGCCGACCATATCCGCGACATCTTCGAGGGCCGCGGTCGGCCCATGCCGGAGAACAACCTGCGCCAGGCCGACGTGCCCGCGGGGGCCGCGACCATCGAACAGATGCCGGGTACCGCCCCCGGCCTCGTGTGTCCGGTCGGCGACAAGGTCATCTACGCGGTGCCGGGCGTGCCCCACGAGATGCGCGAGATGATGGAGGGCACGGTGCTCGACGATCTGCGCCGGCGCGCGGGCGAGACCTCGGTGATCCGCTCGCGGGTCATCCGCACCTGGGGCTACGGGGAATCGGCCATCGCCGAGACCCTGGCCGACCAGGTCGACAATCTCGACGAGACCGGCCACGCGACCATCGCGTTTCAGGCCAGCGGTATCGAGGGCATCAAGGTCCGGGTCACGGCCAAGGCCGTGGATGTGGCGACGGCGGAGGCGATCATCACCGCCGAGGTCGACCTGATCCGCGAACGGTTGGGAGATCACATCTTCGGCTATGACGACGAGACCATGGAATCGGTCGTGCTCGGCATGCTGCGTAGCCAGAACCTGACCTTCGCGGCGGGCGAAAGCCTTACCGGCGGCTTCCTGTCGATGCGGCTGACCGCGCTCGACCCGAAGCTGGAGATATTCAAGGGCGCGGTCATCTCGCCCGCCGGCGACGGTGACGGCGAGGACGGCGCCATCGCGGCCGCACGGGCGGCCCGGGACGCCATCGGCGCGGACATCGGCATCGCGGTCATCGGCCCGCAGGACCCGGATGCCCACCCGCCGGGCACGGTGTTCGCCGCCGTGGCTATGGCCGACGGGGACCATGCGAAGACCGTCTCCCTGCCCGGCGTGCTCAGCCGGATGCGCGGCTACGCCGTGATCACCCTGCTGGATCTGTTGCGCAAGCGGCTTGCATGAACGCGGAGACTCCTCCCGATCCAGAATCGGCCGAACCGAAAACGGCCGAACCAGAAAAAGCCGAAACCAGAACGCCCGAGAGCCTCTTCGACCGCGAGGCGACCGCCTATGCGATCATCGTCGGCGCGGCGCTCATCTTTGCCTCGAACCACATCCTCGCCCGTTATCTGGGCGGGGTGATCCCGCCGATGGGCTTCGTGTTCTGGCGCATGGCCATCGGTGCTGCGGTCATTCTGCCTTTCGCAGGCTACGGGCTGTTTGCCCAGCGCCACCTGATCCCGCAACACTGGAAGCTGTTCGCTCTCATGGGCCTGCTGTTCGTGCCCATCGGCAATGGCGGCATCTACGCCGCTTATACCTTCACCACCGCGCTCAACGGCGGGGTGGTTTCCGCCGCGCAGCCAGCCATCACCGTGCTGCTGTCGGCACTCCTGTGGCGCGACCTGATCAACCGCAAGCAGGGTGTGGGCATCTTCATTGCGGCGGTCGGCGTGCTGGCGATCATCACGCGCGGCGACCCCCAGGCCATCCTCGCGCTCGAATTCAATATCGGTGACCTGATGATGCTCGGCGCGACGGGTGCGGTCGCGCTGCACAATGTGCTGGTGCGAAAGGTCCCGAAGGAAATCACGGTGCCGCAGCTGCTGGTGATCATCCAGTTGTTCGGGCTGATCGTGGCGACGCCGCTGTATGTTCTGGAGACGATCTATATCCGCCCCGTGCCGGTCTCGGGCGCGGCCATCGTCTCGCTGCTCTGGGTCGGCATCGTCGTGACCGCCATCGCGGTCGGCCTGACCAACGCCTCGATCCGCCGGCTGGGTCCCAACAAGGCGAGCATCTCGAACTATATGCGCGTGCTGTTCACCGCCGCGCTGGCGATCCTCTTGCTGGGCGAAGAGCTGCAGGGCTACCACCTGTTCGGGCTCGTGGCCGTGATGG
>JAQCFD010000284.1 GCA_027618305.1 Pseudomonadota bacterium | reverse complement strand
CCATTTTTCACAAAAGTATGCCGGTGTCTGTGGTGAACGACCAACCGTAGGGGCGGGTTTCAAACCCGCCCGCACAATTCAACTCACGCACATCCGGTCAACGACGATGCCCTACGCACCGAGTTTTGCGGCCATCCAGTCGGCCATCAGCGGCCGTGACTTGAACGGGATGTTGTCGCAGACATGGTTGCCCTCGGGGAACACCACCAGCTCGGCATCATCTCCCGCCTCGTCGATCATCTTCCGGGATTCCTCGACCGGGCAGATCTCGTCCAGCCCGCTATGCACGATCAGCAGCGGGCAACCGATCCGCCCCAGCACCCCGTCCAGCGTATAGAGCTTCGCCGTCTCGGCCGCGTCCTCCACCGTCGCGTCGCCGAAGGCAAACCGTAACGTGTCCTGCACGGCAAACGGCATGTCGTCCCAGAAACTCGACATGCTGTGGAATCCGCCGATGGACACGCAGGCCTTGATGCGCGGGTCGACCGACGCGCGCGGTGCCGCATAGCCGCCGAAACTGCGCCCCCAGATACCGATACGGTCACCGTCGATCTCGGGCCGTCCCTCCAGCGCATCGAGCACCGCCCCCACCGGCACCTCCCAATCCGGGCGGATGCGCCACTTCAGCATGGTCAGGCTCTGGCCCGGGCCGTCATAGGCGCAGGTCGCGACACCGCGCCTGAGAAACTCGTTCTCCAGGGTGTGGAACTCTTCCTTGGTCGAGTCCCCGCCGCAGGTGATCATCACGCAGGGCGCGGGCCCGTCCGTGTCGGGTACGCGCAGGTTGGCCGGGAAGCTGTCGCCGTCGAACGGGATATCGATGACCTGGGCGGGCGGGCTCAGATGCGGTGCGGCCTTGGCGTAGGCGGCACGCTGGCGGCGTTGCATTTGCGCCTTGGCGTCTGCATCCCCGAAGGAGACCGACTGGCCGATATGAAAGTAGAGCGCCGCGCGAACAAACGCCTCGCCGGCGGTCAACGCCCGCCCCTCGGCCAGGGCCGCGTCGCCGAGGGCCTCGTGGCTCTCCGCCAGCCCCGCCCAGACGGGCATCCATTCCTCCATCCGGGTGATCGTTCCCAGAACCGTCTGGGCGTCGTTGTAGTCCACCCCGGCCGCCATCAGCCGGGGGAATCGATGTTCGATGGTTTCCTGCAATGCCGCGTCGGCCATGTCCTGTTCCTCCGGTCTGGCCCGCTGCGAGGCGGCGGGCGCTTTCGTCCTTCGACAGGCTCAGGACGAGGTTGGGTAGACGCCCTCATACTGAGTCTGAAAACCCACCTCATACTGAGCCTGAGAACCCACCTCATACTGAGCCTGAGAACCCACCTCATACTGAGCCTGAAAACTCACCTCATACTGAGCCTGAAAACTCACCTCATACTGAGCCTGAAAACTCACCTCATACTGAGCCTGTCGAAGTATGAGGTACAGAACTTGTGCTTCCGGTCCGTCAGTCGAGATGCTTGTGGAAGAAATCGATTGACAGGGCGAGGGCGCGCTCGGCCTCGGGCGCGCTGTAGGTCGTGCCGCCGTGGCGGGCGAACGCGTGATCCGCGCCCGGATATTTGTGAATCTCCACCAGCGGGTTGGGCGACAGCCGCCGCTCGATCATGGCGCAGACCTCCGGCTGGACCCATTTGTCGGCCAGCGCCTGATGCAGCATGAAGGGCTTCGACAGGTTCGGCGCTTCCTTGATCGAGTGTTCGATATAGGTGCCGTAATAGGCGACCGCGCAGTCGATGTCGGAACGGCAGCACATCAGGTAACCCATCTTGCCGCCGAGGCAGTAGCCGACGGTGCCGACCTTGCCGTTGCCACCCTCGATCCCGCGGAGATAGCTCGCGGTGTCTTCCATGTCGCTGACCCCGAGGTCGTAGTCGAAATCGTAATAGAGATCGATCGCCTTGGACCAGTGCTCCGGGTTGCCGTCGGACAGCTCGACCCCCGGCTCCAGCCGCCAGAACAGATCGGGCACCAGCGTGATCCAGCCCGCTTCGGCGAACTCCTGGGCGTGTTCGCGCATGGTGTCGTTGACGCCCCAGATTTCCATGATCGCGATGATCGCGCCCGCCGGTTCCTTGTCCGGATACGCCACATGGGCGCCCATCATGGCGCCGTCGCGCAGCGGCACCTGGATGTCTTCGGTTCGTGCCATGTCAGTCTCCCTGGTTCTGCAGCGCGACCCAGATGCGCGCCGGGGTCATCGGCAGGTCGATCGGCCCCTTGCCCGCGCTGGCCAGCGCGTCGGCGACCGCCGCCATCCCCGACGGCAGCGCCCCGGCCACACCGGATTCGCCCGCGCCCTTGGCACCGAGCGGATTGGTTGTCGCCGGCACCGAATGATGGCCCACGTCGAGCATCGGCAGGTCGTCGGCGCGGGGCATCATGTAATCCATGAACGAGCCTGTCATCAGCTGGCCGTCATCGTCATAGACCACCTGCTCACCCAGCACCTGGCCCAGCCCCTGGGCGATGCCGCCATGGATCTGGCCCTCGACCACCATCTCGTCGAACACGTTGCCCACATCGTCGACCGCGGCGTAGCGCGCCACGTCGAGCGCGCCGGTGTCCGGATCGATCTCGACCTCGCAGATGTGGCAGCCGTTGGGAAAGGTCATCTGTGCAGACTCGAACATCTCGCGCGCGTCCATGCCGCCCGCCAGTTCATCGGGCAGTTCGACCGTTCGAATGCGTTCCGCCAGATCGAGAATCCCGATCACCCGGTCCGTGCCCCTGATCCGGAAGTTGCCGGCGTCGAACTCCACATCCTCGACCGCCGCCTCCAGCACATGGCCGGCCAGCGCACGCCCTCTTTCGATCGCCACATCACAGCCCATGGCCATCGCGCTGCCGGCCATCATCATCGAGCGCGACGCGACAGAGGGCGTGCCCGGCGGCGCCTCGAGGCTGTCCCCCTCGATCAGCCGCACCCTGGATGGCGGGATTCCCAGCCGGTCACCAACCAGCCGTGTGTAGGTGGACAGGTGGCTCTGGCCCATGGCCTGCACGCCGAGGCGCACCGTCGCGTAACCATCGCCTTCGAAGCGCAGATCGGCCGTTTCTTCCAGGATACCGCCCGCCACCTCGAGGAAGCACGCGATGCCGATACCACGAAGCCGCCCCGCCTTCTCGGATGTCGCACGGCGGGCAGCGAACCCGTCCCAGTCGGCCAGCGTCAGCGCCTTGTCGAGGCAGGCGTGATAATCGCCGCTGTCGTAGCGAGCCTTCGAGCCGTCGCGCAGGGTGGCGCCCGTTTCATAGGGCATCTGGTCGGCGCGGATCAGGTTGCGCCGGCGCACCTCCGCCTGATCGATGCCGAGACCGCGCGCGACGGTCTGGATCATGCGCTCGACGGCGTAATTGGCGTAGGGCCGGCCGGCGCCGCGCACCGGCGTGTTCGGCGTGGTGTTGGTGTAGACGATATCGAGGCCGACATCGACGGCGGCAATCGAATAGGCGCTAGGCAGCGGCGCCAGCGACGAGAAGGCGAGCAGCACGCCATAGGGGACCCACGCGCCCTGCTCGTGCGTGACGTTGCCGCGCAGGCCGATAATCCGGCCTTCGCCGGTGACCGCCACTTCGAGTTGCCAGAACTGGTCGCGCTGGGTCGTCGTCGCGGTGAAATGCTCGCGCCGGTCCTCGATCCATTTGACCGGCCGGCCGAGCTGCATCGCGGCGAATGGGATCACCGCCTCCTCCTGGTAGAACACGAACTTCGGCCCGAACCCGCCGCCGACATGGGGGGTGATCACCCGGATGCCGTCCTCGGGCAGGCCGAACATCTGCACCAGGATTGACTGCGCGCGGTGCGCCATCTGGGTCGCCG
>JAQCFD010000283.1 GCA_027618305.1 Pseudomonadota bacterium | reverse complement strand
CCCCCATCATCATCGTGGTCAGCATCGCCGCACTGATGGTCGGCAACGCCCACCACCCGCAGATGCCGGAGTTCGCCCTCGACCTGGGCAGCGGCGGTGACGGGCTGCTCTACTCCATACTCCTGGCGGCGAACGCCGCCGGGGCGCTGACGGCCGGTCTCTCCCTCGAGACGCGTTCGTTCCTGCCCGCGCGACGCAACACGGTTTTTACCCTCGTCATCCTGTGGTGCCTCGCCATGGGCGGCTTCGCCCTGACGTCGGATTTCCGGGTGGCGCTGGTGCTGCTGTTCGCCGCCGGGTTCCTCGACCTGTCCTACAATTCGATGGCCCAGACCCTTGTTCAGCTCAGCGCCGCACCGGAAATTCGCGGCCGCGTCGTCGGGCTTTACGCGATGGCTGCGTTTGGCCTGCGCGCCGTCTCCGGGGTCACGATAGGCATGGGCGGCAGCCTCGTCGGCATTCACACCTCCCTCGCCGTGAGCGCCGGCATCGTGTTCACGATGGTGCTTACCGTGGCCGCACGCACGTTCGCGACGGAGCGCCACGCAGCACCGTGACGACCAGCCCGCCCGCCGCGCCGATCGCGCTCCTTGTGACCCTGATGGTGGCGAGCCAGGTGGCGATCACCATTTTCTTGCCGTCGCTACCCGCCATGGCGGAAGATCTCGGCACCAGCCAGGCCCTCGCCCTGATGACCGTGTCGGCCTACCTCGGCACCTTCGCGATCGCACAACTGGTGATCGGCCCCCTGTCCGACGCGATGGGCCGGCGGCGGCCGCTGGTGGCGGGGCTTATCCTGCTCACGCTCGGCGGTATCGCCTGCGCGCTGGCGCCGAACATCGGCTTCCTGATCGTGGCGCGCATGGTCCAGGCCGTGGGTGGCTGCGCCTGCCTCGTGATCGCCCGCGCGATCGTGCGCGATACAACCGATGGACCGGCTGCAACCCGTGCCATGGCCTATCTCGGCATGTCACTTGCGATCGCCCCCATGATCGCGCCGCTGGTCGGGGGGCAACTCGAGATCCATTTCGGCTGGCAATCCAGTTTCCTGTTCACCGCGCTGCTCGGAGCGGGCGCCCTGATCGCGACCCTCCTGACCCTGGAAGAAACACTGCCGCCGGCCGCGCGGCGGCCCGTGCGGGCGGGCGGATTGGTCCACACATATCTACGGCTCGTGCGCCTGAAACGTTACATGGGATACAGCCTGAGCATCGGCGCGATGGGGGCGACATTCCAGGCCTTCATCGCCGGCACGCCGGTCGCCTTCATCGTGGTGATGGGGGTCTCGCCCGAGAATTTCGGATTTTTCATCCTGACCGCGCCGGCCGGTTACATCATCGGCAACTTCATCTCCAGCCGGCTGGCCCACAAGGTCTCCCGGGAAAGCATGATCTGGATGGGCGCGACCCTGGCCGTCGCGGGCACGGGGTCGATGGTCGCCCTGGCGCTGATCGGACAGGACACGCCCTACACCCTGCTGCTGCCGGTGCTGGTTTATGCCCTGGGTTCCGGATTTCTGGCACCCAACTGCCTCGCCGGGGCGCTGACATCCGTCGAACCGGCCGTCGCCGGATCCGCGGCCGCGCTCGGCGGTTTTATCCAGATCGGCGCCGGGTTCCTCAGCACCCTCGTCGTGGCATCACTGGTTCAGACATCATTTCTCCAGCTCGGTGCGTTGATGCTCGGCTGCACGATTCTGTCCTGGCTGTTCTTCATGGTGCTGGTGCGGCGCGACAACCCTGTCGTCTAGTCAACCCTCGCGCACATCGTCGTCGGGAATCTCCGCACCGACGGCGGCCAGCGCGGCCTTGGCCACCACGAGGTCCTGCTCGCCGGTGCCCGAACCGCAGCCGATCCCGCCGACACAATAGCCGTCGATGATGATCGGCACGCCGCCGCGCAGCGGCAACACCTTGCCCTGGGTCGAGACCGACAGGCCCATCCCGATATTGTAGTCGATCGCGTGGGTCGGCATCCGGTGGCTCGCCGCGGTCATCGCCTTGGCGCTGGCGGAATCCTGCGCCAGAACCCGCGCACCGTCCATCAGCAGGTAGCCGACGATCCGCGCGCCGTCATTGGCCACGGCGATACCCATGGGCACTCCCATCTCGTCGGCCTTGGCCACGGCAGCATCGATCAGGGCGCGTACGCCGTCATGGGTAAGCTTGCGGGACGGGATGGTGTGATCGGTCATATCGGGCTCCGGATTGAAGACATGTGGATGGCATTCGGGCAAACGTTAGCGTGCAAATGCGCCATTCTCCTCCCCCCAATTGACAAGAAACGCGTCGGCGGCAGCGAGTTCATGGGCGATCTGACGGCTCATCAGTCGCGTCATTCCCGCCGAACCGCCAAACTTGATGAAGGTCAGCGAATCCGTGCGCGGCTCGATCCGCAATCGGATGCCCGCCTCCGTGCGGTCGGTCAGGCGCAGGATCGTGCGCTCGGGTGTCTCGTCATCCTGCGCGACCGTAAGCCCGAAGATCGCCCCGGCCTTGCGCGCGGCGACAACAACATCCTCATAGCGCGCGACCCAGTAGCTTTCGCTCGCGCCGCTGCCTACAAAGTCCGCCACCGCCGGCACGCCGCTAATTGCGGGTGACAACAGGCTGACGGCGGGTGCCGCGCAGCCCGCCAGCGACAGCATGGCGGTCAGAACCAGGACGCGTTTAAGGCCGGCCATCATGAAAAATTACTTTCCCGTCTCACGGTGGCTTCAGCAGCGCGTGCGACTCTCTGATACAATTCGTTCATCACATATTGTCCCACCTGGCTTGGAGCGCAACCACATGTCCGATCCCGTCGTTTTAGAGGTCTTCGCCGACTACGTTTGACCCTGGTGTTATCTCAGCACCGTGCGTGTTGAAAAACTCCGCCAGGCCTACGACATCGACATCCAGACCGTTCACTTCCCGCTGCACCCCGACACGCCGCTCGACGGTCAGTCGCTGGAACAGCTGTTCGCCGGCCGCGATGTCGATCTCGATGCCATGTATGAGGGCATGAAGGCGCGGATGGACGAGGAAGGCCTGCCCTACGGCAAGCGCACCCACACCTACAACAGCCGGCTGGCCCAGGAACTCGGCAAGTGGGCCGACACCCAGGCGGGTGGTGACGCCATCCACATGAAGCTCTACGAGGCCTATTTCGTCGACGGCCGGAACATCGGCGATGTCGATCTCCTGGTGGAGATCGCCAAGGGGGTCGGGCTCGACGGTGCGGCCGCGCGCGAGGTGCTGGAGAAACGCACCTTCGAGGCCGCCATCGACGCCGACTGGGAGAAATCCCGCCAGTATGGCGTCACCGGCGTGCCGACCTATGTGGCCGACGCCAAGGGCGTCGTCGGCGCCCAGCCCTACGAGGTACTGACGCAGTTGATGGACGCGGCGGGAGCCAGCAAGCGGAGCTAGCGGAGGTTCGCCCGTTGGGCGGCAGGCACCAGCCCGTCCGACACGAGCGACCAGAGCGCATCGCCGTAGCCATCGACCCGGAGCCTGGTCGTCGTGTCCGAGGTGATCACCACGGTCATCTCCAGAGACGGCACTACGATCACGAACTGGCCACCGAAACCGCGCGCATAGGCGGCCATGTGGCCGCCCACATCGCGGAGGAACCAGCCATAGCCGTAGGCGTCGCCGGAGAAGGGTGATCTCGTGCGTGGCTTCCAGGACGCGGCAATCCGCGATTCCGGCAACACGCGCCGGCCGTCGATCTCGCCACCGCGCCGGTAAAGTTCGCCGAAGCGCAGCAGCGCGCGCGGCGACAGCAGCATATTGTTGCCGCCGAAATAGATTCCCTGTGGGTCGCGATCCCATTCCGGAATTCGGACGTTCAGG